>RHAS01000026.1 GCA_010028615.1 Actinomycetota bacterium | reverse complement strand
AAGAAGCAGGCCAAGATGTGAACGCAGTTAGGGCAAAACTTGCTGCCGAATACACCTATAACGTGGCAAGTCCTTACCTTGCAGCTGAACGCGGTGAGCTAGATGGCATCATCGAACCAGCAGCTACCAGAGTCAGCGTCATCAAAGCCCTTGCAGCCCTAAGGACAAAGCGGGCAGCGAGACCTCCAAAGAAGCACGGAAATATCCCGCTGTAATGGACGAGAAAATACTGGCCGAAAGCCTGAAAGTTGTCGCTGGAAACCCCAGCGAAGAGGAGCTGGCTGCGGTAATAGCCATCTTGCAGGCTAATTTTGCCGAGGAACAGGCTAAGGCCAAGAAGGCTAAGCCTAAAACTGTCTCGTCGTGGCACCGCAACCCGCAGCAACTTCGCGGTGATCTAAGGCCAGGTCCTGGCCAGTGGCAGAGCTCCTTTAGATCCTAGGCTCGATTAACTCGCTTGGCGAGAAAGCACTAGATTTGTCCTGTATCTATTGCGTTTGAAAGGACAATGAATGTCACGCGAACAATCCAAATTAGACGTTCTAGCCGAAGACTGGGTCAAGAAACTAGTTGAGCTCTCCCCTGATTTTGCCACCTATGCAGGTTTCAAAGTTGGCGAGGATCGCCTAGAAGACACCAGCCCTGAAGCTGCAGCCGAATACAACCGGTTGGAAAAAGAAATGCTTGCCAAGGTTGAAGCAACCGAGGTAGAAGATGAAGTCGATAAAGTCACCAAGATGGCGATGACTTCTACACTAAAGCTAAGCCTTGAAATTTACGAAGCCGGAATGTGGAAGCGCGATCTAAACCCGATCGCATCAACTGCCCAAGGTATTCGAGACATATTTGATCTTTCGCCAACAGCAACTGTTGAAAACTGGGAGAACCTCGCAAAGCGCATGCGTGCCGTTGACGGTGCTGTTGAAGGATACATCGCTTGTCTGCGTGAAGGTATCAAAGCTAATGACACTCCTGCGGTAAGGCAAATCAAAATCGGTATTGAGCAGGCCGAGCAACTACTTACCCCGGATGGCTTCTTCAGAAAGTTTGCCGCCAGCGCAAAACCTAGCGAAGGCGAATTACCTGACTCGCTCAAAAAAGAACTTATTGAAGCTGCAGAAGCGGCAACCGCAGGCTATGCCAAGATGGCATCTTTCTTTAAAGAAGAACTACTTCCTGCTGGTAACTCTGAAGATGCAATTGGCCGCGAGCGTTATGCGCTTTTGTCAGCAAGATTCCTAGGTAAGCGAGTTGACCTCGATGAGACCTACGAGTGGGGTCGTGAAGAACTAGAGCGCGTTATTGCCGAGCAAAAAGCTGTCGCCAATGAAATCAAAGCTGGAGCGAGCGTTGCCGAAGCAATCGAAGTTTTAGATTCAGATCCAAAGCGCAAGCTGCACGGCACTGATGAGTTGCAGCGCTGGATGCAAAAACTAAGTGATGCTGCTATCGAAAAACTAAGCGGCACTCACTTTGATATTGCACCGGAGCTGAAGAACTTAGAGTGCATGATTGCACCTACCCAGCACGGTGGTATCTATTACACCTCGCCTACCGATGACTTCTCTCGTCCGGGCAGAATGTGGTGGTCGGTTCCAGTTGGCGTTACTGAGTTCAACACTTGGCGTGAAACCACAACCGTTTACCACGAGGGTGTGCCAGGTCACCACCTCCAGATCGGCCAGAAGGTCTATAACAAGAAAGACCTAAACTCTTGGCGAAGACTAGCTTCTTGGTCATCAGGTCACGGCGAAGGCTGGGCACTATATGCAGAGCGCCTAATGCAGGAACTTGGCTTCCTCGATGATCCAGGTGATCGTCTAGGTATGCTCGATGGTCAGCGCATGCGTGCCGCCCGTGTGGTTTTAGACCTCGGTGTTCACCTAGGTAAGCCAAACCTTGAAGGAACTGGTAAATGGGATTTCGACTACGCACTTAATTTCATGCGTCAGAACGTAAACATGTCCGACCAGTTCGTTAACTTCGAGGTGCACCGCTACTTCGGTTGGCCAGGTCAGGCTCCTTCATACAAGATCGGGCAGCGTATTTGGGAGCAAATTCGCGATGAATACAAGACTCGTCAAGGTGCGAACTTCAACATAAAGGAGTTCCACATGAAGGCACTAAACCTAGGCAGCATCGGCCTAGACACTCTGGAAAAAGCTCTTCTCGGCTAATTCCACACAATCCAAAGTGTCCCCATCTATTGGTGGGGACACTTTTTTGTCCCCATAATTGGGGACTGAGTCTAGAAGACCTTTGACGGCAGATTTGTCTTGTCGAAACATAAGTTTGTTTTGTACGGATGAACGATTACGGCTAAAGGGGTATTTAGTTCATCTCCAGGGGACGGGCCAAAGGGTTGGAAACAACCCCCAGGCCCGTTGGGGTTTAAAAGCGCTTGTTCACAACCGGTGCAGCCTGGCCTGGAATAGTTGCCACCACGGTCAACCGGAAACTTTCATTTCGTGGACTTCTAATCGTCACTCGCCCACCGGTAACAACCTGCAAACAGTCAATAGCCTGTTGCAGGATTTGCTCTTTCGCGGCTAGATCAAGATCATCCATTCCACCTTCATCCAATACTGCAACCTCTACTCCAAGGCCTCTCAACCTGGCAACTTCAACTTTAAGTTTCGGCAACATCAGAGCCCTACCGCGCATCTCATCTCTAAGTGTTAGCTCGAGTAATTTTGCCTCGTTACGGGTAGCTGGGTCCATCACTTCGGTTGCGCTGGAGATTTTAGTCAGCATCGGAATTGCTTGGCGTAGCACTTCCTGCAATCTTTCCTGCCTTGCACTCTGGGCAGCTTCCAATGCAGCGATAGCAGCTAGTGATTTAGTTTGCTGGGATAGGTATTTTTCTGCTTCTTCATTTGCCCTGCGAATGCCACGTGAAACACCGAGACCTGCCAAGACAAACACAATTGCACCAACAAGGCCGTCTTTGATAAAGGCAATGGCGCCATAATTGAAAACTATTTGACTAACCAGTGAAGCCAAACCTAAAACTGCTAACCGCGGATGCTGCCTTACTGCAGTAGCGGTAAGTAGCACAGCAGTCCCCATTACAACCCAAGCACCGACCCGATCATCTTGAATTACATCACGCTGCAAAACAATCAGTGCTGGCATAATTACCGCCGCTAATAAATTGATCAGCGCTAACCAGATAGGAATTCTCAATCCACTAAAAGCCAAAAGCGTCGGAATTCCAACTGCCAGATAGATAACCAGAGCGGCAATCTCTATGCTGCGCATTGGGAAATTAGGAAGCAGTATCGACTGCACTGGCAGATAGAAAAGATATACCAGAGGAACCCCAGCGGCAGCCCAGCGCCTTATCGAGATCATGGCTTCACCCACTCTAAGACCACAGTGCTGCCTTGGCCTGGGTTCGACGAGATGTGCACCTGACCACCGATAGCCTCAACACGACCGATAACCGAGACTCGAAGTCCGAGTCGACCTTTAGGGATGCGATTTGGTCTAAAGCCTTTACCGTTATCGCGAATCACTATTTTTATTTCGCTGGCAGTTGCTTTTAGGAATAGCTCACGCTTGGCCTTAGCCCCGGCATGCAAAACAGAATTCTGTACCGCTTGAAGTGTTGCCTCGGTCAGCGCTGAGGCAACATCAGGATTGACCAACCAGTTCTGCGCTTCACTAATGCTTGCAGTAAGCCCTGAATCAATTTGTCTGGCTGCCGACATAATTGAGTCAAATAGGTCTTCGGTGAATACCGGTCCCTGCTGTCCGCTATGCTCAACCTCAGCCAATTTGGTCATCGCCGATTGGGCCAGATCACCTGCTGCTTTGGCCTCAGTTGCTGTTGCCGCATTAGCGGCGCTAATTAGGGCGGTGAGCACTCTATCGTGCACTAAAGCGTCAAGTCTCTGTTGCTCACGAGAGGCAGCTTCCGCCCGCGCCTGCAAAATAGCCGACTCGATCGCCTCGGCATTCGCCGCATCGGTCCGCTCTGCTGCTGCACGAAGCAATAGCGCGATAATCGATGCAGTTCCACTTGTGAGCAAGGTGAAGAAAAAGTCTGTAACTAGCGCGATTGGTCCATGAGATCCGCCGAAAGGCGTGGCAAAAATAGCCTGAATGATAATGTTCAGTCCGATGTAATAAAGAATCGCCCAACGCAACTTGAAACTTAGTGCTGCTGCAATCCATGCTGTGCTGGTTGCCCACCAAATCCAGGGATAGAAACTGCCATCACTAGGTAATGGTTCATTTACTAATAATGGCCAAACTAATACCAAGAAAATGACGTAGAGCGCGTGAATTCGAAGGTAACTGTATCGGGCAGCTCCAAACCAGAAACTGTAGAAAAACACAGCTGTTGTGCTCCACAACCCAGCCGCTACTAGCCAGGCGAATAAATCATTGAGGTAATTCAACTGCCCCAAAAAGTTCAGTGTGCTTTCGGCGGTTAGTAACACTGCGGCTGCCGAAAAGGCTCTACCAATGAGTTTGTTTACTCTGGCGGTAGCGAAAGTGGATCTAATCGATTCCATCAGATTAGATCCTCCCCGTAGAGACCATCTTCAATCAAACGGATTAGAAGCTCAGATTTATCCATCGCTGGGCGACCAACATCAGCGTATTTTCTGCGAACACGATCAATATGTTCTTTGGCAGTGTGCTTACTGATGTTCAACTCGTGAGCAACACCTTTTAAGGTCATGCCGGATGCATAAAGTCTCAACACCTGTAATTCGCGCTCGGTAAGTTTCGCTTTCAAATCTTGATCAGTATCAATCGCCGCTACCGTCTCCGGAGTGTTCACAATAATTCCATTTGCTACCAGCCGAATGCATTCAAAGAGTTCTTTCATCTGCTGGCTTTTAGTAACCAGAGCAGCAGCGCCTTCTTTCAGGGCTTGTTTGACTTGAGATTTCTTATCGGCGATTGAATAAATCAGCACCTCAGTGCCATAGTCGATCAGTTCCCTAACATTGCTAGCTGGATTACTGCCATCGGCTAGAGATAAATCAAGCACCACCACCTGCGGCTTAGCTTTCAGTGTGCTTTTGAGCTCTGCAACACTGGCCCCGTGACCTAATAATTTGAAGCCCTGATCAGCACAGGCCCCAGCAAAGCCAAGCCTGATCGCCTCATGATCATCGATAATTGCAACAGTTATTTCTGGTTCAGCCTTAGCCAAAGTGCTCACCGAACCAGACTTACCACAGTTTCGAAGTGGTGGGTATGTGGAAAGAGATCTAATGCACGAATGTTATCTATCTTGTATCCAGCTGGCACCAGCTGCCCTAGATCACGAGCCAAAGCAACCGGGTCACAGGCTATGTAGATAACCTTGCTGGGCTGCAGCCTGATTAGCTCAGCTATTACCTGGTTCCCCGCTCCAGAACGGGGCGGATCCAGAAGCACTGTGCTGTTAGCATCTAGCCGGTCTAGCCGTTTTAGGTAATCCTGAGTGCCAGTGCCAAAAACCTTGAAATTAGTAAGGTCAGCCAGGTTTTTCTTACTATCCGAAGCGGCTTGCTTGCTAGCCTCCACTGCGGTGATCTTGGTTTCTAAACCAAACTCACTGGCAAGTGCTCCAGAGAACAATCCAGCGCCTGAATAAAGATCAAGGTTCTGAGAATTTTTATCGAATCCGCTTGCCCTAGCAAATGCGATAACTGTTTCGCTTAGCTCTTTGGCAGCATTTTTGTGCACTTGCCAAAATGAACCGGGGCTTAGTCGGTAGGTTCTACCTAAAACTGATTCCAAAAGTTGCTTATCTCCTTGGAGCTTGCGATCAACTAGCCACTGCAATCCTCCAGTGTTAGAAGCAGCAATGCTTATTTTCTTTACCGACTGCCAATTCTTAAGATGCAGTCCAAGTTCTTGTATCTCAGGAACGGCTAATGGTAAATCCTTTACCCTAACCACTTCATGACTTCGCTCGCGGTAAGGACCAGCATCGCCAAATTCATTTACATGCAACTGCACTCGGGTTCGATAACCAAGACCCGATGGATCTGAATCAATACTTTCAACTGAAGTTTTTATTTCCAGTTTGGCAAATCTTTCAAAAGCTTCGGCAAGAACTTCGGCTTTGAGTGAGCGCTGTCGCTCAAGTGAGATGTGTCCAAATTCTGCGCCGCCGGCCATCGCTGACTTTTTCCAAAAGTGTGGTACGCGATCAATACTCGGCTCAAGAACTTCGATTGTCTCGGCTCTGGCGAAAGAGCCTCCCTTGTCCTCGTAAACCCTGGCCAGGACTTTTTCACCGGTGATTGCTCCGGAAACAAAAATCACTCGATTTTCATGTCTAGCAACAAATACTCCACCGTGTGCTACTTTGCCCACGCTAAGTTCGAGTTCTTTCCCCAACCAATTTGTATTCACTCACCAAGTGTTTCACAACTCAAATGTGTAGTCTGTCTATGTGACCAAACTAGTTCTCGCCTCAACTTCTCCAGCTCGGCTTAGATTGCTTCGCGATGCTGGGATAGACCCAGTGGTGATTGCGCCAAATGTCGATGAGGAGCAAGTTGGTGAGATGGCCCTGGCGGCAGGAACAATCTCCACCACCGCAGATTTGGTTTTACTTCTAGCCAAATGCAAAGCAGAAGCCGTTGTGCAAAACCCGCTGGCCGAAGATGCCCTGATTATCGGCTGCGACAGCGCTTTAGATCTAGACGGAGAAGCGCTTGGCAAACCCCTAGAGCCTGAAGTTGCCATTGAACGCTGGAAAGCGATGCGTGGCAGATCTGGCCGGCTCTATACCGGCCACTGGCTTATCGATAATCGGGTCAAAACCCCGATGCCACCGGCTACAGGCCGAGCTACCAATACCACCGTCCACTTCGCCAGCCTCAGCGACCAGGAAATCCTGGCTTATGTCGGCACTGGCGAGCCGCTCAAGGTTGCCGGCGCATTCACCATAGATGGGCTCGGTGGAGCCTTTATTCGGGCCATTGAGGGTGATGCCCATACCGTGGTTGGCCTTAGTTTGCCTACCCTTCGGGAGCTAAGCATCAGCCTTGGGGTAGATTACCCGAGCCTTTGGCGTGCATAATCGGTAGGCTTAACATTTATGACTGCCTCAAAACCAGCCAAAATCACAAAAGTCCTTGTTGCTAACCGCGGCGAGATAGCCGCAAGAATCATCCGGGCGGCCAAGGACTCCGGAATCGGCTCGGTAGCTATCTATGCTGACCAAGACCGCGATGCTATGCACTCCAGAATGGCTGATGAGTCCTATGCCCTTGGTGGGACAACCAGTGCCGAAACCTATCTGGTCATCGACAAGATCATCGAGATTGCCAAGCGCTCCGGCGCTAATGCCGTTCACCCCGGTTACGGATTTCTTGCCGAGAACGCAAGTTTTGCCCAGGCGGTTATCGATGCTGGGCTGATTTGGATTGGTCCTTCGCCAAAGGCTATCGATCAGCTTGGCGATAAAGTTTCCGCTCGTCACGTCGCCGAGAAAGTTGGGGCTCCGCTTGCGCCAGGAACACTAAACCCAGTTTCCGGTGCCAAAGAAGTTTTGGACTTCGTCGCCAAGCACGGACTGCCGATTGCAATCAAGGCAGCCTATGGTGGTGGCGGTCGCGGTATCAAGGTGGTCTATGAAAAAGACCAGATTGAAGAAAGTTTTGAATCTGCTACCCGTGAGGCCATCGCTGCTTTCGGTCGTGGCGAATGCTTCGTCGAGAAATACCTAGAGAAACCTCGCCACGTTGAGACTCAGTGTCTTGCCGATAGCTTTGGCAATGTCGTGGTGGTATCAACTAGAGACTGTTCTCTTCAGCGTAGACATCAAAAACTTGTCGAGGAAGCACCTGCTCCGTTTTTGACCGATGATCAGATCAAGCGTCTCTATGAATCGTCAAAAGCAATCCTCAAGGAGGTCGGCTACCAGGGTGCTGGAACTTGCGAATTCCTTGTAGCGCAAGATGGCACCATTTCCTTCTTGGAAGTAAACACCAGGTTGCAAGTTGAACATCCGGTTTCTGAAGAAGTTACCGGACTTGATCTGGTTCGTGAACAATTCAGAATTGCCGAAGGTGGCAAACTTGATTATCCAGATCCAGTAATTTCTGGGCACAGCATTGAATTTAGAATCAATGGAGAAGATGCTGGAAGAAACTTTATGCCAGCTCCTGGAACAGTAAATAACTTTGTGGTCCCAGGTGGACCTGGTGTTCGAGTTGATACCGGTGTTGAATCAGGTTCAGAAATTTCTGGTTCCTTTGACTCGATGATTGCAAAACTAATTGTTACCGGGGCAACCCGCGAGCAAGCCCTAGAGCGCTCTAGAAGAGCGCTTGAAGAAATGCAAGTAATCGGCATGCCAACGGTGTTGCCGTTTCATCGCAAGATTGTAAACGACCCAGCCTTTACTGCCCCAACAGGAAAGTTCGCCGTTTACACCCGCTGGATCGAAACCGAGTGGGTAAATGACATTGAGCCTTATTCAGGTTTAGATCAACCAGGTGAAACCCCACAGCTAAGAAACAATGTGGTTGTTGAAGTAAATGGCAAGCGCATTGAAGTCAGCCTGCCAAAAAACCTTTTTGCCTCTGGTGGTAAGACACAAGCAGCCCGTGCACCAAAGCGCAAGGCTCATAGCAATGTTCAGCTGGACTCTGGTGCTAATCTAGTGGCCCAGATGCAGGCGACAGTGGTGAAGATTGCAGTCAATGAGGGAGATAAAGTCCCTTCAGGTCAGCAACTACTAGTGCTTGAGGCCATGAAGATGGAGTCACCACAAAATGCGGCTAAGGACCTAGTGGTGAAGAAAATTCACGTTGCCGTTGGCGCCACCGTTCCGGCTGGAACTGTCCTGATGGAGTTTGAAGAATAATCTTCCTGGCTGACTTCGGTAGACTCCGATTATGGCTAATCCTTTAGATGATCCAACGGTGGATCCCTTCGAAATTGCAAAACAAGCTGCTCTTGTTATCGCTGAAAAATCCGGAATTGCAAAACACGATATTGCCCTCACTCTAGGTTCTGGCTGGGCCAAAGCTGCGGACCTAATCGGTGAAACTATTATCGCTATCCCAGCAGATGAAATTCCTGGCTTTAGAAAAAGTCAAGTGGTTGGCCACGTATCAACTATTCGCTCAATTGCCCTGCCAAACGGAAAGCATGCTCTGGTCTTAGGTGCTAGGACACACTTCTATGAAGGCCACGGTGTTCGACCAGTGGTGCACGGGGTTAGAACTGCAGC
>RHAS01000250.1 GCA_010028615.1 Actinomycetota bacterium | reverse complement strand
GCACACCAGTTTCAAACGGTAGATCTTTCTGAGCCAACCTAAAAACCGCGTCAGGGGATTCTATCCAAGCTTTAGTTTCATCATCCGCGTCTTTGAAGGCGGCTGCGGGATCTTGTGCCTCGAATTCTTTTTGCCAGGCTAAAAAGCGTTCCTCAAGGTTTTCGCCCCAGTTTCTAACTTCCTCGAAAACTTTTAACTCGTCCTCAGGCGCATTTGCCAACGGATTCACATCTGGAAGATTGGTTGGCACCATCGGGGCAAAGGCAATCCCTGCAACGCAAGAATCAAGTAATGCTAAATCAGCAAGCGCTCTAGGTCCGCCACCGGAATAGCCAATAGTTCTAAACTCACTAAACCCTAGGTGATCTGATACCGCTTGGCTAACCGCGGCGTCATCTCGAATTGGTCTTCGGCCAACCTCAGTTGATTGCATGTATCCCTGGCGGACTGGGGCAGCTACCGAATACCCGTGCGAACTAAATAGCTCGAGCATTTGCGGTGACATCGGTCGAGGCGCTGGAGTGCCGTGGTGCCAGATAATTAACTTATCGCCACCAGCGTGCCAGTAGGTTTGGGTAATAACACCGGGGCTAGTTTCAATAAGCAGTTTTTCCATGCTTCAAGGTTACTTGCGATTTTCATCGCGGTCTTTTCGGAAACTAAATGCCCCAATGGTTGTGACCAAAAGACCGATAATACCCGTGATTACACCCATGACTACTTGAAGTCCATAGGCGGGGTTGTTCCCTTTCATGTTTTCGATTCCCACATTTCCTTGGTAAAAGCTCACGATTCCAAAAATAAGCAACCCTGGCCCTAGGCCCAACCAGATTAGGAAACCTACAATCATAAGAGCTTTGCTAAGTATGGTGTAGAACTTTTCCAAGATAGGAGGCAGTGATTCCTCGGTTTCCTCACTTTCACGGTATGTAAGCCCGATTGCCGTGCCACATTTAGGACAATTGGTTCCGCTGTCGGTCCAAGCTGTGTTGCACCACTGGCAGACGTTTTTTGGCATTGGATCTTCGTTCATTTTCTCTGTTCCTTTTTCCTCAACAGTCGTTGTTTCGCTACTAAGCCTGTTCGACAGCTATATCAAAACCGTGGTGATAATCCAGCGAAGCATCTAAGGCTTCGTACAAGCCAATTTCTTTTTGTGCTTCGGTCATCTTGCTTTGCGATACTTCTTCTGACTCAGAGCAACTGTTACCATGATTAGTCCAGCCAGGCCTAATCCTCCCCCAAGCACGGAGATAGTAATACCAGTGATGAAGTAACTAATCCCCTGACCAAGGTCGCTAGCTGGGTTCGCAACCGAACCGCTCAAGATTGCATTGAAGTAAAAAGTGGGTCCGAAACCAAGAATGATTCCGATTCCCCCTAGAACATATCCAGTGTTGAGTAGACCGATAGATCCGACTCCGGTTCTCATTTGACAGTTTGGGCAGATATCGTTCTGCCTAGTGATT
>RHAS01000249.1 GCA_010028615.1 Actinomycetota bacterium | reverse complement strand
TATGTCGTTATCGTTATCGAATGTAGTAGGTGAAGGTACGTATGGATGCGTGCATAAACCAAGTTTAAGATGTGATAAAGTAAATGTAGATTATAAAGAGAAAGTGTCAAAACTGATGTCGTCGAGTAATGCAAATACAGAATTGCGTGAGTATTTAGCAATAAGTAAAGCGGACCCGGAAGGTGAATTTTATTTAGGTATGCCAATAAAATGTAAACCGGAAAAAACAAAAACGAATTATGAATCAGCAAGAAAATGTAGACATTTGCGTAATATGGCAATAGATGTAAAAAAAGAGGAGATAAAAGATGGTTATAATTTATTAGTAATGGAAGATGGTGGATTGAATTTGCGTGATTTTGGTAAAGAAATGCGTTCAAGACCAATAAATCGAAGGAGTGGTAAGATAATGGAGAATTTTTGGATAGAATGTCATCGTTTGTTTTTAGGATTGTTGTTATTAAAGGAGAAAGATCTAATACACAATGATTTGAAAGGCCAGAATATAGTATATAATGAGAGTAAGAATCGAGTATCATTAATAGATTTTGGATTGATGCGACCATTGAGTCGTACATATAATGCAGTGATAATAAGTGATGTAGAGGTGGAACATTGGTCGTATCCAGTAGAGACAATATTTTATACGAAAGAAAAATATAACTCAAATACGTATCGAAATGAAATAGAGAAACGTTTGAAACGTGGAATAGAAAATGTGTATAATCCATCTTTTTTATCAGAGGTAGTACCGACAAATGGTCCAGTAAGTAATTCAGATGTAGTAACGCTGTTGTATACGAGTATGCTACGAACAATTCATAATACAAAGACAATTCCAAGAGAAGAATTTATAAGGAAATCGATAGAAACATTTGACCTATATGGAACGTGTATGGGTTTATTGTACGTGTTAAGAGTAACAATGGATCATTTGATAAAGACGAGGAGTAAGATAGATGTAGTAAAATTATACAATTTTTTATTAAATTGTGTGAGACCAGATGAGAATAGATATAGAGTAGAAGAAGCATTAAGTATATATGAGACGGAGATATTGTACGATATATTGAAAGAAGATGGTATAATAATAGAAAATCATGTATTAAAGAAAGTGGATATGAGAGGAGTAGATAAGAAAGTGAAGATAGAAATGAAAGAAGGTGAGATAGAGAAAAGAATGGAAGAAGAAGATAAAAAGAGAGAAATGGAAGAGTTTGTAAAATCGAATATATTGAAAGGGTTAAAAGTAGATTATGTAAAAGAAAAGAAATGTGAAGAAGGGAAAGAATTGAATCCAAGTACAGGAAGATGTGTAAATAAATGTAAAGAGGGAGAAGTGCGAGATGAGAAATATAAATGTATTAAGACAAAGAAGAATAATAAAATGAATAGTAAAAAGAAATGTGAAGAAGGGAAAGAAGTGAATCCGAATACAGGAAGATGCGTAAAGAAATGTAAAGAGGGAGAAGT
>RHAS01000248.1 GCA_010028615.1 Actinomycetota bacterium | reverse complement strand
CTTGCCAGGATCGGAGCTTGCGCGGCGTCAGGCCGATGACTCTGTGTCTAAGGAGCAGCTAATCCGGTCATTGGGGATCAGGACGGAGTAGACGGAATAAAAAGAAGAACCTTGATAAGGTAATGAAAAGGCGATTAGCTTCATCTTTTGGGAAATCGCCATTTTTACTTGGTTTCGTCTTAACAATTTGGTATCTCAAAAAACAAAGAGGCTTCAATTGAAATATCTCGCCCTAGCTAACTTATGTTTTTTGTTGTGCTTTCCGGCTTCTTCCATCGGTCAGCAGTGGCCGTCAAAACCAATTCGTATAGTTGTACCGTGGCCCCCAGCAGGAGCGATTGACATACTCGCTCGAGGATTGAGTGATCGTTTATCTAAGCGCTGGGCGCAGCCAGTGGTTGTAGAGAATAAAGTTGGTGCCGCCTCAATCATTGGGGCTGAGTTGGTAGCAAAGTCGCCGTCTGATGGTTACGTGCTAATGCTGACGAGTGACGCAACTGTCACTGGTAACTTTTTCTTGTTCAAAAAACTACCTTACGATCCGATTAAGGATTTCACCCCAATTACGCAGCTTGTAGAGGTTCCTCAACTGTTGATAATTAGTGCCAGCACTGGCGTCGGAACTGTTAAACAGTTGGTTGATCAAAGCAAACGCATGGTGCTTAACTACGCTTCATGGGGTTCTGGAACAGCGCCTCATTTATTTTTTGAGACGCTTAAAGCACAGTCAGGCGCTAGCATTCAACACGTCCCATATAAGGGGCCTGCTGACGTAGTTCGAGCGATCGGTGCTGGAGAAATCCAAATGTCGTTAGCCAGCGCAGCTACTTGGTACGGACTAATCAGTAGCGGAAAAGCGCGGGCGGTTGCTGTGACGCATAGTCAGCGTTTACCTAACATGCCCGAGGTCGCAACTTTGACTGAACAAGGCTACGGCGATACTGATCCGAATTCCTGGTTGGGTTTGTTGGGGCCAGCCGCTATTCCTCGTAATGTCGTGCAGAAAATTCATTCTGACATCGAGTCGATCTTTTTAGAGCCGGAATTTCGGGAGAAACAACTACAGGCTCGAGGTCTGGTCCCGGTCGCAAGCAATGCTGAGGGTTTTACTGCATTTATTGCCCGGGATCTGAAGCTGAAGGAGCGGCTGATTCGAACTTCTGGAGCAACAGCCGAGTAGCAATTCATGAAAGCCAGTCAATATTTGCTACCTTCCTTCTGTGATATGTAGTCGCAATTTCTTGTCGGTGAGAGCACACCTAGCCTCTATTTAGAGAAATGCATTAATGCAATTGGAGCAAGAGAGTGGGAGATTGGCGCTTTTGTAGTTATGCAAATAGAGGTTGCCCGTCAAGCGGCGGAGCAGGCTTCGCGTCGCTGGAGGCAAGGAACGCAGTTGTCATGCATCGACGGACTGCCAATAGGAATAAAGGACATCATTGAAACGCGGGATATGCCAACACAAATGGGATCGCCAATATTTGCGGGTTGGTCATCCC
>RHAS01000247.1 GCA_010028615.1 Actinomycetota bacterium | reverse complement strand
CCAAGCAAAACATCAGCGGATTTCAAAGTGACATCAACGCGTTGTTCATTCTCGATCACCAAAACAGACTTGGCCCGACCATCCTTGATCATCTGCAGACCAAGCGAGGTATCAACCTGCTTGAAGCCAGAAGTATTGATGCTGCCGAAGCCAAACATGACCACAAATATGGCCAGAAGAATCCAGATCGTTGGACCGCGGAAGATTTTGCGTGATTTCATAGAGGCCTAGCCCCAACCTTTCGTATGATTCCGAATCAACCTCTAGGCTACCTGCCCTAGGGGTGCCATAAAACACCTGTTCGCAGAGAGATTAACCGTTTGAGTAGACATGGGGGCTGAGTACCCCAACATCCTTGAGGGTGCGATACTTTTCGGCATAATCAAGGCCGTAACCGACAACAAACTCGTTTGGAATGTCAAAGCCGACAATCTTCACATCGACCTGAACTTTGGCGGCATCCGGCTTACGCAATAGGGCAACAATCTCAACAGATGCCGCACCGCGAGCAGCTAGGTTAGCAGCCAGCCAAGAAAGAGTGAGCCCAGAATCAATAATGTCTTCAACGATAATTACATGACGCCCTAGAACATCAGTATCTAAATCCTTCAGAATCCTGACCACACCGGATGATTGGGTTCCAGAACCATAAGAGGAAACCGCCATCCAGTCCATTGCTACTGGAATCTGAATAGCTCTGGATAGATCAGCCATGAACATAACTGCGCCTTTGAGGACACCAACCAGTAAGACATCTTTACCTTTATATAGAGTGTCTATCTCCTTAGCCATCTCACTGACCCGATTAGCGATCTGTTCCTTGGTAACTAAAACCTTGGCGATGTCATCTTTGACTTGCTCTAGATCCACTTAGCATGCTCCTGTTTTTATCGTCTTAGTGCTTTTCAGACTAATTTGGTTGCCCTTGCGTATTACTCTAACGCCTGGCAAGTTCAGCGGCTTCTGCCCATGCCAATTTGTAATCAGTTTCATTACAGCCTCTACCGCGCTGCGATTAGGCTCAACGCCTAGTAGCTGTAGTGCCTTAAGAACCACCCTGTTTGCTAGCGCCACCGGTTGCTTAACAAGTGAATTCACATCCAAAATGATTTCGGTGGCCAAAACCGTGGCTACTTTGGCAAATACCTTATCGGCTTGACTATCAATGTATTTAGCATCCTCTTGCAGAATCTCAGCGGTCCTAGCAAGCGCTTGACTGATACCAGGTCCAAGTTCTTTTTCGATAACTGGCAAAACTTTTTTTCGGACTTTTACTCTTGAAAAATTCTCATCAGAGTTTTGTGGATCGGTCCAGAATTTCAGTCCACTATCTTTACAAAAACTAACTGTGGTCTCACGTTGAATGCCAAGCAAAGGACGCAGGTATTTTCCATCTGGAGATTTTTCCTGCATTCCGGCTAAGGATTTAGCTCCGGATCCTCTAGCTAACCCAAGTAAAACTGTTTCGGCCTGATCATCCAAGGTATGCCCGAGCATGGT
>RHAS01000246.1 GCA_010028615.1 Actinomycetota bacterium | reverse complement strand
CTTTCATTTCTAAAGTTAGGCTGCTTTGGTCACTGCGCCATCAGCGTCATTAGCTGAACTGATTTCTTTCTCAGCAGTAGACTTTTGTGATTTGATCTCGCTGTACAGGGCTATGAATGCTGCGTTAATAGCCCCATCTTTACGAACTAGAGCGCGAATAGCGAATCCGCCATCTGCTTGCTGTATAGCAATAAGCACACACTCCTCACCTATGTAACCAGCGTCAGCTAACTGACTAAGCTGTTCAGACTTGGCAACAGCTAGTAAAGGCAGCTTTTCAACATCTGCCTTAGCAATAGAAGCTTTAGCTGAAGGGCTAACAAATGTAGCGCTACGAGAAAGTTTGATTTCTTGTATGCCACCGCTATCTTCAATCCATTGCGCAAGCTGTGAAGGCTCAACTTTAGATTTTTGAGCTTGACGTAATACCAAGCCATAGGTACTGACGCGTCTACGGTCAATATTTCCGAAAACAGCGCGAACAACACGAGTAATAATGTGCGAGTCTTTTTTGTATTTGTAGCCACGCTGTTTAAAGAATGCTTCTAAGGCCGCGCTACGTTGTTTAGACTCAGCCACAGATAGTTCTCCCGAGAACAATAAGCACTCAGCAAGTACGTTGTATAGCTCAAGATTGCTAGTTCTATAAGCACCTTGTTCCCAGGTAACACGCTTAGCTTCCAAGCTGACTAGCCATTTGCTTGCGTTAACTGCTATATGAGATTTATCGCTTGCTTGTCGTGTGCTGTCTTTTAAAACGTCGTTACTTGCTGAGGATGTTCCAGCTGCTGTCATTAGTGCGTTCATGATTTATTACCTTTCTAAGTGTTTAAAAGTATGGCTGCTTGTTAAGAAATTTAACTGCTTGGCCATGTGTGTATTAAGCCACTACGAGGTAAAATTAACCGTATACGAACTAAATCATGTAATTTGGATGTTAAGAAATGCTACGAAGATTCCTTGCCCAGTACCCCACTTTTGGGACTAAGAACAAGCCACGTTCCTTGTCTTATCAACAGCAGAGTCCCTACTACTGGTGGTGGGCCTATTTGAGACGTAATGCCGACTATCTGGCCTGCTGTGAAAACGGTGGCAAAGGCAAGCTGGCCAAGCTATACAAAGACTTTGGGGATGTCAGAGAAGACAACTTTAAGAGGTGGTGGACTGAGGGGCAGCGTGGCGGTAACTTGTTTGCGGAAAATAAAGGGGCGTTGAAGCTAGCTGTGTTGGAGGACAAAAGTCAGTGGGATGAGTCTTGGACTCAGGACCAAGTGCTCATAATTGCTGTTCCCCTTTCGTCTAGTAAGCGATACCTACAAAGCAGATTTGCCAGAATATTAAAGGAACGACATACAGCAAAACGCGGACGAACTAAGAAGTTATTAGAAATGAGTAATTCTCAGTATCCGCTTGAGCGTAATTACACGATTGAAAACCTACGTAAGACGCTATTAGTCTATGACGAGTACGTTCGCACCAGAAGTGAGGCTAAGAAAGTACC
>RHAS01000245.1 GCA_010028615.1 Actinomycetota bacterium | reverse complement strand
TAGGACTAAGCGCGAGGGCACACATTTCCCATCATTCCCGCAGCGTGAGATTGAAATGTGTGCAGAGAAGATGGAAGAGTTCTGGGCAGAGCTGATGCCTTATACCTATCAGGCATTCAATGAGAACGGACGAGTAGCCCCGTAGTTGGGTTTTTGGCAAAGCCAACTAGAGCACTAATCTTTACCTATGTCGCAAAAACACAAAGACTTATTCGGCCAGGTGCTAGTTGCACTGGTAACCCCGATGACCCCAGATGGTGAAGTCGACTGGCCCGCCACCGAAAAGCACCTAGATTACGTAATTTCCAATGGTGCTGATGGCGTGGTAGTGACAGGAACAACTGGCGAAACCAGCACCCTTACTGATGCCGAGAAACTGCAGTTAGTAAAGGTTGGTAAATCGGTTTCATCCGGCCGAGCAAAAATTATCACCGGCGGTGGTTCTAATGAAACCGCTCACGCGATTCAGTTATACAAGGAGAGCGAAAAAGCTGGAGCAGATGGTGTGATGATTGTCACGCCGTATTACAACAAACCAACTCAAGCTGGTGTGCTGACTCACTTTAGACTTATCGCCGACGCGACAGATCTACCGGTAATTCTCTATGACATCCCCGGACGCACCGGTATTCCGATTGCTTTTGAAACACTTCTTAGAGCCGCAAAGCACCCGAACATTGTTGCCGTCAAAGATGCTAAAGGTGATTTCGCTCAGGCATCACGAGTCCTAATTGAAACTGATTTACTTTATTTTTCCGGAGATGATAGCAATATCTTGCCGCACCTATCGATCGGGGCTACCGGACTGATTGGTGTTACGGCCAATATTGCGCCGCTGGCCTATCGAGAGCTAGTTGATGCGACAAACAAGAATGATTTTGATCAAGCGCTAAAAGTGCATAACCAACTAGAGCCACTGGTTAGAGCTGCTATGACTCATGTTCCTGGCACGGTCGCTGCGAAATATATTTTGCACGGTTTAGGTTTTATTGATTCGCCAAGAGTGAGATTGCCTTTGGTAGGACCTGAAGAAGCGGAAGCCGCCAGAATTGAAGCGGACATCGATAAAGTTGGTGTCGTTCCAGGGCTGAACTTTACTAACTTTAGGCCTGATCGTAACGCTGCTGCTGGCGGTGCATTACCGAAGGTGGCTGGCACCACCAGATAGGTGTTCTTATGTTTGAAACTCTTCCGGCACCGCCAAAACTAAAAGCTGGAGCACTTAGAGTAATTCCACTTGGTGGTTTGGGTGAAATCGGTCGAAACATGACCGTATTCGAAATCAACGGCAAAATTCTTATTGTTGACTGCGGCGTGCTTTTCCCAGAAGATCATCAGCCCGGCGTCGATTTGATCCTCCCTGATTTGAACTATCTCAATGATCGACTCGGTGACATTGTCGGGCTGGTACTAACCCACGGCCACGAGGACCACATCGGCGGAGTTCCTTACCTCTTGCGCATGCGCGAGGACATCCCGATTTATGGTTCGGAACTCACTCTGGCTTTCTTGGACGCAAAGCTAAAAGA
>RHAS01000244.1 GCA_010028615.1 Actinomycetota bacterium | reverse complement strand
CAGATAGTTAGCTTGTGATACTTCTTATCGAGTAGCGCTCCTTCGATGCCGCCTTTGCGAGGGTTTCTAAGGTCACTCTCGTAATCAAAAACATCGTTGATCCCATACATCAATAGGTTGTAGGGGATTAGAAAGAAGATCGTGCCAATTACGAGCGTTAGATCAACCTGATGGGTAATAAAAAAGTAGGTCGCACCGAAAGGAAAGGCAGTGTTAATCCAAGAAACAGGTCTTGATGACCAGAACAGCTGCGTTATTGCGCTCACTTTTTGTTTCCTGTCATTTTGTGCCAGATGCTGGAAACTGCTAGCACTGCTACCACTGTATAGGCGAAGTCTTCAATCGGGGCTAATCCAAGGTAGATGCCACTGACCTTTGTTGGGTCATAGGCGACTATGTCCAAAGCAATGATGACGTTGTCAAAGATCAAGGTAAGCCCCAACATTGAGATCATTGTCCAAAGCACAACCCGCCAGGGTGTCTTTCTGACAAATGAATTCAGAATTACAAAGGCAATGAGCATAAAGCCTAAGTTCAGAAGCAGGTAGTTCATTTCTTCCACCTGATTCGACCTAGGACACTAAAGAGAGTTAGCGCGCTGTAGTTTAGGAGAAATAAAAAGAAGATCTCTTCAATTGGCATCTCCGGTGCAACGAGCCAACCGGTTAGGTGCGAAGTGTCGCCGCGAAAGAAAATCCCTAAGGCAATTCCTGCCCCATCCCAGATCAGAAAGAAAATCATCGGTAGCAGTGTTGCTGCTAGGGCAGCCTTTTTATTTACTGTGAATGCAATTCGGAAACGCCAGTCAAGTAATCCCAATCCGATGATTGAGAAAAGTAATCCTGATAGGTAAGTTGCCGAACCGAGCACTACCGCAGGCCTTTCCAGCCATCTAATGCAACTGGTTTGATTTCGTTTGGCGTTGGAGCGCTAGTGCGGTCATCAATCATGAGCTTGTATACAAGTTCTGCTCCGATTAGACACATCGGTAAGCCAATGCCTGGGATGGAGTGGTGACCTGCGTAGTAGAGGCCTTTGACCTTTTTGCTTTGGTTTTTTGGTCTAAAGAAAGCGCTCTGTCTTAGGGTGTGAGCCATGCCTAGAGCAGTTCCCGACCAGGCATTTAGCTCATCGGCAAAGTTAGCTGGACCCATTGTTCTTCTAACCACAATGCGCTCGGCTAGATCTGGTATGTCGCACCACTTGGCAATCTGCTCAATGATTCGATCTGCTTCAGCTTCGAAAGCTGGGTCTCCAGCTCTATCGACACCACCGCGACCAACTGTTGGGTCGGCTGCAACCGGGACGAGAACGAACAGGTTTTCATAACCCTCTGGCGCAACTGAAGGATCGGTTTTGCTAGGCGCACAGATATACAAGCTTGCTGGGTTAGGAACTTTTCGTTTGCCATCTGCTTTGTGGAACACTTCGGAGAAGTTTGTTTCCCAGTCTTCGGTATACAAAAGTGTGTGGTGATCTAGGGTAGGGATCTTGCCCTTGACACCTAAATACAGCAGCAAAGCTGAAGG
>RHAS01000243.1 GCA_010028615.1 Actinomycetota bacterium | reverse complement strand
AAGGGTGGGAAATTTACCTACCTGTTGCCAGGTGAATCTATCGAGCTTTAGCTCTGGCGATAAGTTCTTTCTCTTTCGCGCTGATGATTAGTTTTAGCGTCTCGTCGGTAACTTTCTCGTCCCAGCTAAACCGAATAACCGATTTATCTAGTTCGCCTTGCTTTAGCTTTTTCACCAAACTCTTACCTAGAGTTCCCGAGAGCAGGTAAATCGAGTAGAACTTATTCCAAGCGGCAAAGGCCAGAAAATTCTTCCCCGCCACTCTAATGGTCGGTAGCTGGTAGCTCATGATCAGCTCTTTTTCAGCACCGGCTAATCTGACCATGCGTTTACGTAAGTCCAGGAGGACCTTGGCTTTGTCAGGCTCAATCAGTTCAAAATAGTCTTCGGCTTGGTCTCGCTCTAGTTTTCTCATAGTGCCCATTAAAGCAATAAAGGTAAGGCCAAAAAGCCTTACCTAGAGCTGGGATACCAGGACTCGAACCTAGAACAAATGAACCAGAATCACTCGTGTTGCCAATTACACCATATCCCAATGAGACCAAAGGGCTCGATTTCCCATTCTATCTGGGGCTAAACGTGGCTAGCAAACAGTTTCAGCCGGTCTAGGGTTTCCTCTTTGCCAAGGATTTCCATAGATTCGAATAAAGGTGGTGAGACTCGACGGCCAGATATAGCTGTTCGAAGTGGGCCAAAGGCGTTTCTGGGCTTTTCGCCCATCTGCTCGATCAGTTTCGTATTCAAAGCAGCCTGAATCTTTTCAGTTTGCCAGTTGGCATCGTCGATAGCAGCTAAAACTTCTATTGACGCAGCTGTTATAGCAGCGCTGTTCTCCGGTAAGCCTGCCTTGGCATCTGGTTCGATAACGACATCTTTGGCCTGACAGAACAAGAACCAGAGCATCGGAACTGCTTCACTTAGCACGGTGATGCGCTCTTGAATCAGCGGTGCAGCGAGCCTGAGAACATCCAACTCCTTTTCAGTTGGATTATCGCTAATCACGTTTTCAGCCTGAAGGTAAGGAATGATTCGTTTGGTAAATTCGTCAACTGCTAACAGCCGAATGTGAGATGCGTTGATGGCATCGGCTTTCTTCTGATCGAACCTAGCTGGGTTTGGATTGACATCTTTAACATCAAAGGCCTGAACCATTTCATCAAGAGTGAAAACATCTCGTTCAGCACTGATGCTCCAACCTAAAAGAGCTAGATAATTCAGCAAGCCTTCTGGGATAAAACCTCGGTCGCGGTGGTGGAAAAGATTTGATTCGGGATCGCGCTTACTTAGCTTCTTATTACCCTCACCCATCACAAATGGTAGGTGGCCAAACTGCGGAATGAACTTTGTTATCCCAGCTTCAAACATGGCGTTGTATAGGGCGATCTGCCTTGGAGTTGAAGATAGTAGGTCCTCTCCCCTAAGCACATGGGTCACGCCCATTAGCGCATCATCGACGGGATTTACCAAGGTATAAAGTGGCTGGCCGTTCGGGCGAACTACAACAAAATCTGGAAAGGATCCGGCTGGGAA
>RHAS01000242.1 GCA_010028615.1 Actinomycetota bacterium | reverse complement strand
AGTGACGAAGCGTCTTAATCCATCGCCCCCAACGACCAACACCTTGGCCGCCGGTTCGATCTTGGTCTGCATCAACTCAACCGCTGTCTTAGCGGATGAAATAATCGCTCCGGCTTCGGTATCCAAGCCAAAGCCACGTAACTGCTCCGCAATTGTTTCTGGATGGCGAGAAGAATTATTTGTGACGTAACCAATTTTTAGACCATTTTTTTGCAAGCCGTTTATCGACGGGACAGCATTATCAATAGCCCTGCCACCTTCATAGATTACGCCGTCTAAATCAGCGAGCAGCAGATCATATTCGCCCCAAATTTTATTAACGGCCACGGCCTGGGCCTCGGCTGCGTCCCTTCGGCGGGCCGCCAAAACCTTTGTTGCCCTTACCGCCACCTCTTGGTGGTGGACCAAAATTACCCTGCTTCTTTTCAAAAGGTGGACGTTTTGGCTTGTCTGACTTTTCTGGTTTGTCTTGGTTTTCTGACATGTTCCTATTTTCTCGCTTAAATGAAGGATCCCGAGGTGTCCTGGCCACGACGTCATGTTGGGATTTTCTAGATTGTCGCGCCGGTTTGGACACCTCGGGAATTCTAATCTCCTCAATTATGGAGAAAACTTCATTCTCGGGGTTTTCATCCCCAGAGAAGTGCAGCTCGGCTTTGTCAGCTAGGTCAGTCCAACGCTTTGCTTCACTAACTCTTTTCAAGAGTATAAGGGTTTCCGCATAGGCGCGGAAGAGGGCTGGGGAAAACTCATAAACCTTGGCGGGATTGAGCTCTGGAATCTCCAACTCGGCAAGGGCCAAATCCTTCTGGTCCAGATCAAGCCTGGCTCCTGAGAGAACTATTGCTAGATTTACCCGAACAGAAACAGGTAGTTTGCTTCGATCGACAGATCGACCAAGTTCTAAGGCGCGTTCCGGTCTACCAAGTCCGCGCTCAGAATCAACCATCAATGGCAGCTGGTCATTAGAGCCTGAGATTCTGCGATATGTTGTTAATTCCCGAAGTGCCAAGGCGTAATCGCCAACAAGATAAGCCGTAACTCCAAGCGTCTCTCGAACAACGGCAATTCGACCAGCTCTCTTAGCAGCCGCTTTAGCATGTTTGTGAGCAAGTTCTGGATCAGCCTCGTATAGCAAATTCACCATGGCTAGATGCCTAGCCGTCATTTCGGCATTCTCTGCCGTTAGGGTCTTTAGCTGCACTCGAACACCCATGTCGAGATCTTTATCGGTAATCTCGTCAGGAATCAGCGGAGATTTTTCCTCATCATCTCTTCTAGGACGCGAAACTCTTGTTTGCCAATCAGGTCGATTCTCGCTAGCCCCACTTCGCCTCTCGCTTGCGCGACTGGCTGGCTTTGACGGTTTACGTCGCTCTGAATTATCTGTCATGATCTCTTTCAAGTCTAAGTAATGCATTAAACAAAAATGGCCACCTAAAAAGGTGGCCATTTTCGTAAATTAAGTCCGGCGGTGTCCTACTCTCCCACAAGGTCCCCCTTGCAGTACCATCGGCGCAGAGAGTCTTAG
>RHAS01000241.1 GCA_010028615.1 Actinomycetota bacterium | reverse complement strand
GACTTTGTTGGAAAGAACATTCCCACGAACCTAAGCGAACGAGTGCGAGTTCGACTTACCGAGTCTGACCAAGACCAGTCGGTGGTGATCGAGCAGTGAAGCATCTACTGAGTATTGAAGACTTATCACTAAAGGATTCACTTGAACTTCTTTCACTTGCGAACGAGATGAGAAAGACCAATCTCAAAGAAGTAAAGAGGTTACCCGCTCTATCAGGCAGGCTCCTTGCAAATTTGTTTTTTGAAGATTCCACAAGAACGCGTATTTCATTTGAGATCGCCGCAAAAAGATTATCGGCTGATGTTGTGAATTTCTCGGCAAAGGGTTCATCTATTAGCAAAGGCGAATCGCTCAAGGACACGGTGCTAACGCTTGAGGCAATGGGTGTCGAAGCCTTTATCGTTAGACACAGCTCATCTGGCGCTGCAAGAACTATTGCTGATGCATCCTGGTCATCAGCATCAGTAATAAACGCTGGCGACGGAACTCATGAACACCCAACTCAGGCACTTTTGGACTCATTGACTATAAGAAATGCTCTTAAGGACTTTTCAAGTACCGAAGATTTACAGGGTGTGCGAGTACTTATAGTTGGCGACATATTGCACAGCAGAGTTGCCAGATCAAACGCTCTACTGCTGAGAAAACTTGGTGCGACAGTAGCGTTCTGTGGCCCAAGCACACTTCTTCCCGATTTTGCTAGGCATACAGCCGATGAAATTTACTCTGATCTCGATGCAGCTCTCGAGATCGGATTTGACGTCGTCATGATGCTTAGGATTCAGCAAGAGCGCATGAATTCTGGATTTACACCTAATCAAGTCGAATACTCCGAACGATTCGGACTTACCCAAAAGAGATTCGAACGACTCGGTAAACGGACGCTAATTATGCATCCTGGCCCGATGAACAGAGGGTTAGAAATTGCCTCAACTGTTGCGGACTCTTCGCAATCACTTATAACGGAGCAAGTTACAAATGGAGTGGCAATAAGGATGGCTGTGCTGTATCGTCTGCTCGCTCAGGAAGGAACAGGTAAATGAGAAATTACTTGATAAAAAGTGCAACTCTTGCCGATGGAACTATCACTGACGTGGTTGTATCCGATGGTTCGATTAAGTCGCTGAAAGCTGAAGACGGTGCAGGCTTAGAGATCATTGATGCTAAGGGTCTAATGCTTTTCGGTGGCTTTGTTGACATGCACACCCATCTGCGTGAACCGGGTTTTGAACAGAGCGAAACTATACTCTCTGGCTCTAAAGCAGCAGCCAAAGGTGGTTTTACCGGAGTTAATGCAATGGCAAATACCTCACCGGTTGCCGACAATGCAGCAGTTGTTGAGCTCGTCAGCAACTTGGGTAAGCAAGCTGGTTATGTTGAGGTGCAACCCATAGGCGCGGTTACCAAGAACCTGCATGGTGAACAACTTGCGGATCTAGCTTCCATGAATTCCTCGTCAGCCAATGTTCGAGTCTTCAGCGATGACGGAAACTGCGTAAGCGATTCTCTACTAATGCGACGAGCACTCGAGTATGTTCGGGATTTTGGCGGAACAATCG
>RHAS01000025.1 GCA_010028615.1 Actinomycetota bacterium | reverse complement strand
TCCGTTAGTTGCAGATAGTTGAGAGCTGCTATGTGAGCATCGGCTAGATCAGAAACGTGAATGTAGTCGCGCACGCAGCTTCCGTCTTTGGTTGGCCAGTCGGTGCCAAAAACCTGGACCGCTTTATTGTGCTTGATGGCATTAAGAGCAATCGGGATTAGGTTGGCAACCGAGGTGTCTGCCAACTCTGGATAGCCGGCACCGGCAACATTAAAGTATCTGAGTGAAACGGCATCTAGTTTCCAGGATTTGCTGGCGGCATTGATTAGCCATTCTCCAATAAGCTTTGTCTCGCCGTAAGGGTTGATTGGCTGACAGATGTAATCTTCATCGACTAGATCAACATCGGGGGAGCCGTAGGTTGCTGCACTGGACGAGAAAACTAATTTACTCAAGCCGGCATTTTTCATGGCCTCAAGAATATTTAGCACCGAGTCGATATTTTGGCGGTAGTAATACTCTGGGCGAGCTACTGATTCAGCGACCGACTTTCTGGCAGCTAGGTGAATCACCCCGTCGATGGCCTTTTCGATAAAAACCTTCTCCAGTTTCAAGGCTGAATCAGAGGCCGAGAGATCGAATTGGACAAGTTCGGTTTGCCCCAGTCTTGAGCTAATTCCAGTGCTCATATCATCAAGGGCGACGGCTTCGTGGCCTGCTTGTTGCAGGGCTCGAATTACGTGCGAGCCGATATATCCCGCACCGCCAGTTACCAGAATCTTCATAGGCCTTAAGATTACCCCTCGAATTTGCCCGTCGTGAGGCCAATTTTGGCTATGTTTCGCCTTGATAACAGTTTCGAATTGCCCTACTCTCAACTTGACACAGCATTACTTACATTGGTGTAATTACATGGGTGCGACCCTGTGAGGTTGCTTAGAGTTTTTTCGAGAGGAATGCAATGGGTTTCAACGATGATCGCACAGGAGTTCCCGATGACTGGTTCGTTGACCCGCTGCTTAGGGATATCCTCGGCGATGATGGTAACTCAGATACCGCTCCACTAGCTTGGCAAAGAGATGCAGTTTGTTCACAAACTGACCCAGAGGCGTTCTTCCCAGAAAAGGGTGGATCCACCAGGGATGCCAAGAGAATCTGTTCCGGCTGCGATGTCAAAGCACAGTGCCTCGAATACGCTCTAAAAAACGACGAGCGTTTTGGAATCTGGGGTGGCCTGAGTGAGCGGGAGCGTCGCAAACTAAAGCGACGCGCTTAGTTCCGAGTGAGGCCACAGCATGAGCCTGCGTGTGGTTGCGGTCGTTATCTCAAACGATCAACCCAATTTCCTAGCTAATTCGCTAAATGCAATTGAGCGACAAAGTTTTAATTGCGAAAGAATATTGGTCGTTGACACTTCAACTGAAGTTGAAGTCGAAAAAGTTCTCGAAGACTTTATATCTAGATCATCAAAGCACGCTGTAGTCAAGGTTGAAGAAAAAGCAAACTTTGCAGAGCTCGCTGCTCTCGGCATCAAGCAGGCACTAGTCGGAATAGAAAATCTAGACGATATTGCAATTTGGTTGGTGCACGATGACTGCGTTGCTGAGGTTCATGCACTTGCAGAACTAGTTAGAACGTTAGAACTTTCACCGCTGGTCGGTGTTGCTTCACCGAAACAGCTCGCCGTGGAAAACCCAAAAATAATCGTCCAGCAGGGGCTAAGCCTGTCACCTAGCCTTCGTCCGTTTTCATTGGTCAACGATGAGTTAGATCAAAAACAGCACGATGGCATGAGTGACGTTTTGGCAGTGAGTACTAACGCGATGCTGGTAAGGGCTAATCTATGGGCCGAGCTCGGCGGCTTCTCGGTTAGCGCTCCAGAATTTGCTCAAGACATTGAATTTGGTATTCGAGCCCATCAACTTGGTTTTCGAGTAGTGGTAGTCCCTACCGCCAGGGTCCGTCACGGGGAACTGTCGATAAATAATAAGCGTTCAAAAAAATGGCTCGGGGGAAGTGCTAAAAATGCTGTTGCCAAAGCCACCAACCACTTGCGCCTATCGCAGTGGCCGGCTCTTATGGCCTTTGGCTACTGGTTAGCCCTGCCGATTATCTCTGTTGTCCAGGTTTTTTGGCTGCTTTTAGTCAAGCGTCCCGATCGGATTGGCTTCACCCTGCGGGCTAATCTCTGGGCCTTTTTTACTTTCCGGGCAAGGCTTAAAGATAGGAAGCCCGGCTCGATTAAATCGCTGCGGCCACTATTTGTATCTAGGCAAATGCTTCGATCCAGATCCAGGCTGGCGCTAGAGATTCAGGAACAAAAAGATAATCTAGAGGGTTTTGAAACCCAGCGGGTTACTAGCCAACTTAGCTTTGCCGCAGGCGGTGGCCTCTGGCTAATGCTTTTACTTGGAGTGTTGTCCTATCAGTTCTTTCCATTTGGTCAAGCAGTGGTGGGCGGTTATGCACTACCGCTTAGTGATAGCTGGCTTGAACTTTTTGCCAATACCGCATCGAGCTATCAACATATTGGTCTAGGTCTTGCTGCTCCCAGTGACCCGTTCAACTGGGTGCTTTTGGCAATCGGATCGATTACATTTTTCGCACCAAATCTAGCTCTCAGCTGGTTACTACTTCTTGCCAAACCGTTGGCATTTTTTGGTGCTTGGCGATTACTTTCAACGATCACTCCGCGTAACTCACTTCGCCTTATTTTGGCTTGTTGCTATGTATTTTGGCCAGCGTTTAGCCAGGCGCAGAATGAAGCTAATTTTCCCGCAGTTATTTTCGCGGTGGTTCTTCCCTGGTTGGTTTTCTGTTTAGTTCGATTTGCAAAAGTTGGTATCTCGGCAACGGTTCGATCCTCAGCTCAAGGTTGGTCGTGGCTTGCAATCAGTGCACTGCTCTTTGCTGTGTGTTTGGTAAGTTCGCCTAGCAGCGTTGCTCTTCTGGCTCTGATTTATCTAGTATTTATTGTTCTGCTTGGAAAGCGATTTATTCTTGGTCTATTTGTTTTAGTGCCAGCAATTGTGGCAATTGGGCCGTATTTTGTTTATCAACTATTTAGTAATCAAAATGCGCTATTTGTTCTAGCCGACCCAACTCTGGCATTACCAAATCAACAGCAATCGATAATGAGCGCAATCTTTGGCGCTGACTTGATTTTTAGTTGGTTTGCCATAGCGCTAGTTGGTCTTGCAACAATAACGCTTCTAAGTCGCTCGAGAAAAATACTTGGCCTTTGGCTAGTAGTGCTAATCACTCTAGGAAACACCTGGTTTGTTGCTTCGCTGGCATTTCCTGCAGGTGGCATCGCCTCAATAAATACTGCTCTGGTTGATGAGGTTTATCTGTCTACCAGCGCTTCGTCGATGTTCTTAATCTTGTTAGTTTTGGCCATTCTCGCTTTCTGGTTGGATGGCCTAACCAGAGTGAATATCCGTCGAATCAGCCTTGGGCTAGTCGCGGCAGGAGTTGCAGTGCCGCTTATTGTTGGTAGCCTGCTAACACCGAGCAGTCTAGGATTTGCCGATAGCCGCAATTTACCGGCAATCTTTACTGCTGAAGCAAAAGCCGGTAGCCAGCTAAGAATGCTAATCATCACGGGCACTGCCGAGCAGAGTTTTCGCGCTGAGATAGTTCAGTCAGGTGGGCTAAAACTAGATGCTGTATCGACTGCATATCGCCTCTCGCCGGTAAATCTATCCAGTGACTATCCAGGTAAGGAGCAGTTAGCCAAACTGGTTGCCAACCTAGTCTCTGCTAACGGTAAGAGCCTGAATGCAGATCTTCAAAATGCTGGAGTGGGATTTATTTTGGTTCCCGCATCAAGTAGTAATGGAGATATTCAGGTGGCTTTGAACACCTCGGCGGAACTGGATCAGGTGGGAACCACAGAATACGGCCAGTTGTGGCGTGTGATAGACCCTAAACAAATCACTGCCGATCGAGATCTGACTTACTGGTCAATAACCAAGACCTCGCCTGGTTCGTTTTGTTTTAGTGCTTGCTTTGCTTGCCGCTGGCTTTATCTATCTTCAACCAGCAAAGCTGGTGGTTGGCTCAAAACCAGAATTTGCCAGCTATCAGGTCAGCGCTAAAGATCTGGAACTGAGCTGTAATGGTGCGGCCATACTAGCTGGTGGTGAATCTGGCACCTCGGTTACCAACTTTGAAAAAGTGGGCTCTGCGCTAACTTCGGTTTCTTATTCGGGAGCTACGCAAACCAAACTGACTGGATTTATCGGACAAGGTATTACTGGCTTTGGAGTCAGGCAGGATATTTCCGATCGGATTCAAAATCCAGCTTCAGTGCGAGTAGTTGATGCCAGCGGCACCACTTCGCAAGGTTCAGCTTTGCTAACCGCAAACCAACTGCAGTTTGCCAAAGACAAAGCAATTAACGGTTTACTAGGCGCGCCATGCTTGCGACCGCAATCGGAGTTTTGGTTTGTTGGCGGATCGACCAGTATTGGCCGTGAGGCACTTTTGATTCTGACAAATCCTTCGCCGGTTGATGCAATTGTTGATCTCACCCTATTTACTGAAAATGGTGCATCTTTTGCCGCCGGGTTATCTGGAATCTCAGTTCCTAAATCAAAAACCACGGTTGTGCCGCTATCTTCGTTTGTGCTCAGAGCACAGTCACTTGCCGTGCACGTGAAGAGCCAAGGTGGATCAATAACCGCATTGATTCAACAGAAAGCTGTTCGCGGCATCAACGCGAATGGCGCTGACTACATCTCGCCCAGTGAACCTGCCAGCAAGGAAGCGGTATTCCCTGGCATTTTGGTTAGGGGTGCAACCGATACTGCAAAGTTTAGGCAGTCTGGTTCTAAATACGGTGACGTGCAAAACATGCTTCGGGTATTTGTGCCGGGCGAGAAAGATGCAAAAATAACTTTCCAGGTTTTAGGTACTGATGCGCAAACCTTCGGTACGGTTCTTTCGGTAACTGCTCCGGCCGGAAAAGTTTCCGACTTTGCAATTCAGGGTTTAAAAAACGGTGATTACTTTGGCATATTGAATTCGGATGTTGAGGTGTTCTCATCGGTGCGGCTGGTTCGGGCTCGAGCGACAACCGATCGCTTTGTTGATTTTGCCTGGATAAATCGGGCGGCTGGATTTGGAAGTGGCAGATTTGTTGCTGTGCCGGATGCTGGAATTACCAAACTGTCATTAGTCAATCTAAGCGCTAAGCCGACCACGGTGACTCTGAAACTAGGTGCGGCAACTATCAAACGAGCTGTTCAAGCAGCTTCAGCTGAAGTGGTGCTAGTTGGTGCCGGTCTCGGTGTCGGCATTATTCCAAGCGGTGCAGATATCTTTGCCAATCTAATTGTTGACGTGGACGGGCGATTGGCAACCCTTCCGGTATTGGATGAGAAAAACATTAGCGGTCAA
Organism: Actinomycetota bacterium; assembly: GCA_010028615.1. Taxonomy (GTDB): domain Bacteria; phylum Actinomycetota; class Actinomycetes; order Actinomycetales; family Microbacteriaceae; genus Rhodoluna. The sequence goes on along the minus strand of RHAS01000025.1, from coordinate 3,939 downwards.
GTCGCGGTGAGTATCCACTAGCTCTCGTCGTCGCCGAAGATAAGCTCCCAAGGCTCTTTACCAATTAGCGCGGCTGCAGCTTCAAAGACGTGGTGCTCAATGCGGATGCGTTCTTCGTTTGGGTTATTGCTGGTATCTAGGCGCAGTATCGGCAGGCGATAAAGAATGATTGTTTTGCTCTCTTTGCGGATGCTCCAGCGTTTTACATATCTGGAATTCACCCCGACTATTGGAGCATCCAAAATCAACGCCGTCATATTGCCAAGCTCTTCGGGCCAATGTTCCTTGATGTATTCCACAGCGGAAGCGACAATGAGCCGAAATTGATCCTGGCTAGAGCCACCGCTTCGGTAGAGTGAGCCGGTCAGCGAATGCCTGACACCGCGACCGTGTCGGTCGCGCCTTGCACTGCTCAAGGATTTTCCAGACATGCAGACATTGTATTCTTGACTGATGGGAGAAGTGACTGATGCAAGTTAATTGGGATGCGATTGTAAAGACCTATGACGTAAGAGGTCTGGTCGATGTTGATCTAACCGATGCTGTCGTAAAAGCACTAGCCGCCGGTTTCGTTGACGAACTTGGGCTAGCAGGGCACTCGGTTGTTGTCGGTCACGACATGAGAGATTCTTCACCACGTTTTGCAGCCAGTTTTGCCGAAGGTGCCACAGCGCGTGGTGCAGATGTAATTAACCTTGGTCTTTGTTCTACCGATGAGTCGTATTTTGCGTCAGGCCAGTTGAACATGGCAGCTGCCATGTTTACCGCAAGTCACAACCCAGCAAGCTACAACGGTATTAAATTCTCCCGCGCAGGAGCAAGGGGAATCAGCCTGGACACAGGCCTTGCCGCGATTCGCGATCGTGCCAAGAAGTATTTAGCTGAAGGAATTGAATCGGTTGCTAATCCAGGTTCGGTAAGTTCCAAAGATGTCCTGGTTGACTATGCAGCCTACCTTCGAAAGTTAGTTGATCTGTCAAAGGTTAGACCAATGAAGGTGGTTGTCGATGCCGCTAACGGTATGGGTGGGTTAACGGTTCCTGCGGTGCTATCTACAAAGGCCGGTCTTTCAGCGCTACCTATTGAAATTGTTGAAATGTGATCGCTGTTTCGTAATTGATGAATTAGGTAATCCGGTGACCCCGAGTGCAGTGGCCGCCATGGTGGCTCGTCGTGAAATTGCCAGAGTGAGAGCAACCGGTGAAGCAGGAGATATAACTGTTTTGTATAACCTGATCACCTCAAGGGTGGTTGCCGAAGTGATTGCGAAAGATGGAGCTAAGGGGGAGCGCACTAAGGTAGGTCACTCACTTATTAAGGACCGTATGGCTGCCACCGATGCAATCTTCGGTGGCGAACACTCCGCGCATTACTACTTCAGAGACTTCTGGGGTGCCGATAACGGCATGCTTGCTGCGATGCATGTGCTAGCCGAATTCGGTGCGCAGGATAAACCGCTTTCGGAACTTGCCAAGCAATACAACCCTTACTTTCTCTCTGGCGAAATCAACTCGACAGTATCTGACGTTCCAGAGGCCAAGAATCGGATCCGCCAGGCGTTTGCCGAAAGGGCTGAATTTGATGAGTTTGATGGCATCACTGCTAGGGGCAACTCTGGGGATGACTGGTGGTGGTTCAACGTGCGCGCTTCAAATACCGAACCACTACTGCGACTAAACGTTGAAGCCAAAAGCGAAGCGGTCATGCAGGCTATTCGCGATGAGGTTTTAGGGCTAATCCGTAGGTAACATTTTGGTATCTAAAGCATTACAAATAGGGCGATAATAGAGTTCATGACTGCAGGAACCAAGGCAGGCCTTGACTACAAGGTAGCTGATCTAGCTCTAGCCGATTATGGCCGTCACCAGATGCGTCTGGCCCAAAACGAGATGCCTGGTTTGATGGCACTGCGTGAAGAATTTGGCGCAGCCCAACCACTTCGCGGGGCAAGAATTGCTGGTTCACTTCACATGACAATTCAGACAGCTGTGCTGATTGAGACTCTGGTGGCTCTAGGAGCAAAAGTTCGCTGGGCATCGTGCAACATTTTTTCCACTCAAGATGAAGCTGCCGCGGCAGTGGTGGTTGGCCCTAACGGATCGGTAACACTGCCTGCTGGAGTTCCAGTTTTCGCTTGGAAGGGCGAATCGCTAGAAGAGTATTGGTGGTGCACCGAGCGAATTTTTGACTGGACTCAAGAAGCTCTAGCTGAAGGAGCCGACTACACCGGTCCGAACATGATTCTCGATGACGGTGGCGATGCGACGCTTTTGGTGCATAAGGGATATGAGTTTGAACAAGCGGGATCAGTGCCGCCAGCTGGAGTTGAAGATAACGAGGAGTATCGAGTAATTCTTGAACTCTTGAGAAAAGAATTTGCTAAGAACAACAAGCGCTTTTCAAACATGGTTGGAGATATCTACGGTGTTACCGAAGAAACCACGACTGGGGTAAAGCGCCTTTACGAAATGTTCAAGCGCGGCACTTTGCTATTTCCAGGCATCAACGTAAATGACTCGGTAACTAAATCAAAGTTTGATAATAAATATGGAATTCGCCACTCACTACCTGATGGTCTAAACCGTGCAACAGATATTCTGATTGGCGGAAAGACCGTGTTCATTGCCGGCTACGGGGATGTTGGTAAAGGTGCTGCCGAGGCCATGCAGGGTCAAGGTGCCAGAGTAATCATCAGCGAAGTTGACCCGATCTGTGCTCTGCAGGCAGTTATGGATGGATTCCAGGTAACCACCCTGGACAAGGTTGTTGAGCAGGTTGACTTCTTTATTACTGGCACCGGTAACGCTGGAATTATTCGACCAGAGCACATTCTGCGGATGAAGCATCTGGCGGTAGTTGCCAACATCGGTCACTTTGACAATGAAATAGACATGGATGGCATTAGCCGAATTCCTGGGATAAAGAAACTTGAAGTGAAGCCTCAGGTACACGAGTGGCAGCTACCAAACGGTAACTCTGTTCTAATTCTGTCCGAGGGAAGGCTGATGAACCTTGGCAATGCCACTGGGCACCCAAGCTTTGTAATGAGCACCTCTTTTAGCAATCAGGTCCTAGCTCAGATTGAGCTTTTCACCAAGCGGGATGAGTATCCGATTGGCGTATATATTCTTCCGAAGCATTTGGATGAGAAAGTAGCGCGACTACACTTATCTGCATTGGGAGTTGAACTTACCGAACTAACTCGAGACCAAGGTCGTTACATTGGTGTCGAGGCGAACGGTCCATTCAAACCAGAACACTACAGATACTAGAGAGTTTGGGATTATGTCGAAACTTCTTATTGTCGAAGACGATGACGCGCTAAGAGAGCAACTAGAAATTGGCCTAACCGCCAATGGATATGAGGTTTGCTTCTCGGCTACCGGCACCGATGCGATTCCAGCGTTCGAAAAGCACAAGCCAGATCTAGTGCTCTTGGATTTGATGTTGCCTGGAAAAAACGGCATCGAGATTTGCAAAGAAATCAGAGAAACCTCTGGTGTCCCAATCATTATGCTCACCGCCCGCACTGACGATACCGACATGATTCGTGGTTTGGAAGCCGGTGCCGATGACTATGTGACCAAGCCTTATAAAACTGAAGTTTTGGTTTCTAGAATCAGAGCAAGGTTGCGTCCAATCAAGTCCAAGTCAACTAGTCACCCGATTGTCACCATCGGGCCAGTGGAGATGGACACGCTTAGCCACGAGGTGCGTAAGGGTGATCAGAAGATTTCGCTAACGCCGCTTGAGTTTAAGTTGCTGCTAACTTTGGCTTCACACCCTAACGAGGTATTTACTCGCGAGATGCTTTTGGAACAGGTTTGGGAATATACCTATAAGGCTGATACTCGCTTGGTGAACGTGCATGTGCAAAGACTTCGCTCCAAGATTGAAGATGATCCAGAAAATCCGAAGCTGGTACTTACCGTGCGCGGC
>RHAS01000240.1 GCA_010028615.1 Actinomycetota bacterium | reverse complement strand
TTGCTTCTAATGGTCGTGCTGGAATGAAGGTTCAACTAAAGAATGTGCTTCTTCGAGATGAGTCACTAACTCCAGAAGAAATCTTGATGAGTGAATCTCAAGAGCGCATGATGGCGATAGTTCCTAAGAAGCATCTAAAGGCTTTCAAGAAAATAGTAAACAAACATGAAGTTGAATTTAGCGTTCTGGGTAAAGTCATTCGAGAGTCAAGGCTATTTATCGACTGGGGTAAAGAACGAATTGTGGACGTTCCGCCTAGAACAGTCGCCCATGATGGTCCTGTTTATGAAAGACCTGTTGCGTATCCTGCATGGTTGGATACTTTGAATTCAAATTCAGTAAGTAATGCTGGACTAAAAAGAGCTTCTAACGCAAGTGAACTGGCAACACAAATCATCCAAGTAATCTCATCTCCGAATCAGGCAGATAAAAGTTGGATTACCAATCAGTATGACCACTACGTTGGTGGTAATACAGCTCTTGCAATGCCAGATGATTCTGGAATGGTAAGAGTCTCAGAAGAATCTGGTCTTGGTGTTGCAATAGCAACTGATGCGAATGGTAAATACTGCCAACTGGATCCATACAATGGAGCGAAACTTGCCCTAGCTGAGAGCTACAGAAATGTTGCGGCATCGGGTGCAAAGCCAGTAGCAGTTACGAACTGTCTAAACTTTGGTTCACCAGAAAACCCTGAGGTGATGTGGCAGTTCAAGGAAGCTACTGCAGGACTTGCTGATGGTTGTTTAGAACTAGGCATACCTGTTACCGGGGGTAACGTATCTTTCTATAACCAAACCGGTGATGTTGCAATCTACCCAACACCTGTAGTTGGTGTTCTAGGTGTGATAGACAATGTTGCTAGAAGAATTCCATCAGGTTGGCAGGACGAGGGACACAACATCTACCTGCTTGGCACAACCAGAGACGAACTTGACGGTTCGGCCTGGGCTGAAGTCATCCACGAGCACCTAGGTGGTAAACCGCCTGTAGTTGATCTTGCGCATGAAAAGGCTCTAGCGGAGCTTGTTCAAGGAGCAAGCCTTCAAGGTCTAATTGCCTCAGCCCATGACTTATCCGATGGTGGTCTCATTCAGGCAATTGTTGAAAGCTGCTTTAGATTCAACATAGGAGCGAGGATCTGGCTAGAAGAACTCATGGAGCGAGACCAGGTTGACCTAACAGCAGCATTATTCAGCGAGTCTCAAGGCAGGCTGCTTATCTCCGTTGGCAGAGAAGACGATGTTAAGTTTGTAGGTCTTTGTGAAGCACGAGGCATCCCAGTTCTAAGAATTGGCGTTACCGACAAAGAATCTGAAGCAATTGACATTCAAGGAATCGCCAAGTTGCCACTGCGCGACATCAGAACAGCCTGGTCTTCGCTGGTGCCATCACTAATCAGCTAACTACTTAGTCCCAAGTACTAACTCAACTCCTAGCGAGTTGGCGTAACGAATTATTGAGCTCATAGTGGGGTTGGCTGAACTTAGCTCAAACTGAGCAACTGCCGATTGAGAAATACCCATTCGCTCACCCATTTCCTTCTGGGAGATTCCCTG
>RHAS01000239.1 GCA_010028615.1 Actinomycetota bacterium | reverse complement strand
CGTCCCGCACAGAACGCAATGTTCTTTCAGCCTACAATCCCCAATCGGGATTAGTTTAGGAAAACTACTTAGTTGTGAATTGTTACCAATTCGTATTACTAGGTGATAAGGAGCCAAATAGCCAGGACCAGAATCAAACAAGCGCCAAGATACTGCAGCTTTCGCTTCAAACCAGAACCTGCTGCCTTTGCAATTTGATGAGCTCCGATAACCAATAGGTTCTGCCAGATCACTGAGGCGATAAATACTCCTAAAGCAAAAATCAAGGCATCTATTCCAAAACCATCACCGGCGCTTATTACTGAGACGCTTGGCGTAACGCCAACAAAATAGAAGGCCGTAGCTGGGTTGATGACGGTCAGACCAAAGAAGGTTGCATAAGTGGTCAAGACCGAAGTAGATCTCGTCGCTTTATCTTCTCCGAGCTCCTGTATTGGTTTTCTTGCACTCAGAAATATCTGCACGGCTACCCATATAAGCAGAATCGACCCGAGCACTCTAAGCGGATAAACCCAATCCCCAATCGACTGAATAACCAGGTCGCCGAGAGCAAAGACCAGCAACGCATAAAGAAAATCCACGCTAGCCATCGCTAAAGCACCAAATACGGCCACCGATCTACCTTTTTTGATTGTGGTGGTTATCAACAGCACCGCCATCGGCCCTAGTGGAATAGCCAAGGCAAGCCCTGCGAGAAAACCTATGGAAAAAATCTCCATCTACTTGTTTTCTCTAATTTCGTAATGAATAAAACCGGTTCGATTAGCGAGCTTGTCATAAAGCGCTCTCGCGGTCTCGTTCGTTTCGGCAGTCAACCAATAGACCTTATTGATGCCGGAAGATTTCGCCCAACCCTCTACGTGGTGAATTAGCGCTCTACCGATGCCTGACATTCTTGAATCTGGATCGACAAAAAGATCTTCAAGATAGCAAACTGGCTCTACCGACCAGGTGGAATTATGAGTTAGCCAATGCACAATGCCCAGGGCTTCCCCTGATTGATTCTTAGCGATGACTCCGTGAATCTCACCGTTGAGAATCCGATTAAAGGTGTTCTCGGTTATCTCTTCCCTAAGTTCTGCCTTATAAAACTGTAGATAGCCTTCCCAAAGTTGTAGCCATTGCGGGTAATCCGCTTTGGCAATCGGGCTGAGTTCAAACACAGGCTCAGTTTATCTAACCCGTCGTGGCATACTTTGGATAGAAAGAGAGAGTATGCCGGTTAACAGCATTGATTTGAATGCCGACCTAGGTGAACACCCAGGTGACTATATAGATCTGCTTCCTCTAGTTAGTTCCGCCAATGTCGCCTGTGGCGCTCATGCAGGTGGTGGCCAGTTGCTAATAGATACAATTGCGGCAGCTATCGATAATCAGGTCCTAATTGGCGCACATCCCTCTTATCCCGATAGAGAGAATTTTGGTCGTGTATCTTTACGTGGACAATTCTCGAATGCCGAACTGGTTAGTTTGATTTCAAATCAAGTGGAACTAGTAAAGACGGAGCTTGAGTCTAGAGGAAGCCAACTGAACCACATAAAAGCGCACGGTGCGCTATAC
>RHAS01000238.1 GCA_010028615.1 Actinomycetota bacterium | reverse complement strand
AAGCCTGTGATTCGTTATTGCCCCAACCACAGCCAGGTGCTTTATTACAACCGTCACCTAGATCAATTGTCCAGTCAGTGCTGTTTGGTCCAGTGCCAGCAGGATCATTAAACTCATCAGCCCAGAGCAAAGTTTTGTTTAGTTCACCCAGTGGGGCTGAGATAGTTATCGTTCTGATTTCATCGACTGCTGCCTGGTAGAAAGTATCGCCAGCATTACTTGCTACCACGACACAGTCACCGATAGCGAGAGCTCTTAGGTAGATATCTTCAACGATCTGGCACTTTGTAGGAGTGGTAGTGCTGAAGACCATTGTTCCACCGTTAGGCAGCGCATAGAGTTCTTGATTCGGATCGCCAATCATCATATCTGACGGTTGACCAAAGAAAATGGTGTTGAATAACTTAGCTCGCTTGGTAGCAACCTTTAGCGATGCAGCCGGTGAGACCGAACTGCCCTTAATGCCAACCACGCTGAAGGTGTAACTGCGATTAGAAACTAGTCCAGTAAAGGTGTGAGTTGTAGCGCTTGCACCAAGTGTCTTTATCTTCTTAGTCGCACCATACTGCGCCTGCACTCTAATGCTGGTTACTTTGCCAGTTGCAAATTTAGTCCAGGTAAGTTTCGCTGTGGTTAGCGTAGTAACTACTTTGAAACCGGTGGCTTTTGGAAGCGAGGCTGCCTGTGCGTTAAAGCTCATGCCCATTAGCAGAGCGATAGCGCAAAGTAGAGCGGTCAGTGCTTTTTTGTTTTTCATCAGTACCTAATCAGTGTTCCGTAGCCATCCAAGCTGGAATAGCGGATGTAATCGACTTGCATTGTTTTTGTGTTTGGATCTATTTCTTCAACTTTTATCGGCAAGTTGTTATTACCGATCATCCGCCCACCTACGGCAAGGTTCAAAATTGCAAAATGCGGTTTATTGAATTCCCAGCCGCCTTTTTCCAAATCTAGATTCCACGGAGACTTGGTTAGATCTGCAGCCGTAATAGTTTTGTAGATTTCCCCATCAACCGAGAAGGCGATGTAGTCGGGCTTCCAATCAACCGCATAGACGTGCCATTCTGCAAGAACGCTAGTATCGCGGTAGATGTCACCACCTGGCCAATAGGCAGTGCCGTGGATGGTTCCCCAGTTCTTATTTGGGATTCCACCGTTACCCTCGTGGATATCGATCTCGCCGCAGTATGGCCAGCCATTTACTGAGTAGTCAGTGCCTAAGGTCCAGAATGCTGGCCAGGTTCCGGCAGCCCCAGTTGACTTAATTCTGGCTTCGAGTCTTCCGTAAAGAAAACCGATGCGACCTTCAGTAGTTATCTTGCCACTGACCCAGTCACAGTTAACTGGTGGATCGTAACGCTGTTTGCGCCAATTGAAGCTGTACCAGCAGTCAAAAGGTCCATCTGGATGTGGATTAGTTTTTTGATTGGTTGCGGTGAACAGTAATCCTTTGCCATCATCTGAACCAGCCATCTCAGCAATCCTCGCTGAACCTGGCAAATAGTATTGACGTTCAAGATTTCCCCAACCGGTTGGCTCGATACTGTACTGATCGGTGTTTAGTCTTCCGTTACCAGTGACATCGTGCCA
>RHAS01000237.1 GCA_010028615.1 Actinomycetota bacterium | reverse complement strand
CTAGATATTCGCGACTATCAGCAAGCAGAGTATTTACTACTCGCTACTAAACGAGGATTAGTAAAGAAGACTGCACTTGAGGCATATGACACCGCACGCACTGGTGGAGTAATTGCCATCAAACTAAAAGATGGTGACGAGGTAATCTCTGCGCTTCTAGTAAACCAATCAGATGATTTGCTTTTAGTTTCTAGTAAGGGCATGTCAATTAGGTTCTCAGCTAGCGATGAATCACTTCGTCCAATGGGTCGTGACACCTCTGGAAATATCGGTATGAGCTTTAGAAAAGATGATCACTTGCTATCGGCTGATGTAATAACCGATAAGGGCTTCGTGTTCGTTGTGACCTCAGGCGGCTTTGCTAAGCGCACTAAGGTCGAGGAGTATCGTCTGCAAAACAGAGGCGGTATCGGTATCAAGGTGGCCAAACTAGAAGATCGCCGCGGAGATATCGTAGGTGCACTAATTGTCGAGGAAGAAGACGAAGTGCTAATTGTTCTGGCCACAGGTAGAGTGGTCAGGTCGGCTGTGAGTGAAGTTCCGGCTCGTGGTCGCGACACCATGGGTGTCGTATTTGCCCGCCTCGAAGGAGAGGATTCGGTTCTAGGATTGGCTAAGAACAGTGAGCGCAATCTCGATACCGATACTTCCAGCGTTGCGGTCATCGCTGAAAAGGCAGGAGAGTAAATGAGTATTTTTTCTAGATCAGTAAGAAGAAGTGAATCAACTGCGGTAAAGCCGGTAAATCTAAAACTTGTGAAAGTAAATTTCTGGTCAGCTGTGAAGTTTGCCTTTATCCTTACCCTCGCTATGGGTATCGGCTTGGTAGTTGCTTTGACGGTGGTGTTCATGATCATGAACGTTGCTGGATTCAGCAATCTGTTGAAGAGCTTCCTGCAGGTGGATGTGACACTACCGGCGGTGCTATCGGTAGCACTTAGTTTGGCGCTATTCATAATTGTTGTTGGAACCATCCTGGCTGGAGTTTGGGCTGCTATTTTCAACGTGGTAGCCCGCATAACTGGCGGAGTTTCAGTAGGTTTCACCAATAACAACTAAAGCGGGTTTGAGCCTTGGGCCTATATCGGCTAAGGTTAAATCTGCTCTACGGGCCTATAGCTCAGGTGGTTAGAGCGCTTCACTGATAATGAAGAGGTCGGAGGTTCAAGTCCTCCTAGGCCCACCAGGAAGCACTCTCACCGAGAAGGCTTCCGAATGGGGACTTAGCTCAGTTGGTAGAGCACCTGCTTTGCAAGCAGGGGGTCAGGGGTTCGACCCCCCTAGTCTCCACAAATAGAAAACTCCTCCTAGAAATAGGGGGAGTTTTTTATTACTCCTAATTCGCTTGCTTAGAATGAAGTGTGGGGAACAGCAACAGAACAACCCTGGCGTCATTGATTGTTCTGGGCACGCTTGTACTGATAACAACCGCAGTAGTCTTTCAGCCTTGGAAGCTCTTTATAGATACAGAGGTTCAGGAAGAGATCCCAACAATCCAGCAAACCCCTAAAAGCACAATCAATCCGACCAGAATAATCGCGTTTCTTCCTTTGCGCCTGGGGTGCATCAGAAGCTTAACGGAAGGTGGTGT
>RHAS01000236.1 GCA_010028615.1 Actinomycetota bacterium | reverse complement strand
CGATTGGGCGACATCCATGGTCTGCTTGGCCGACATGCGTAGCTTGCGAGACGCCTCCTGTTGCAAAGTTGAAGTGGTAAACGGCGCTGCTGGTTTTCTGGTTGAAGGCTTGGCTTCAACAGAGATAACTTCGATTTTTGGTCCAGTGGCTTTTACCGCATCAGCTAACGCTTGGGCCTTAGCCTCATCAAGAAGCAGTACCTGAGCGACTAGCTCACCTTTCTCGTTGAACGAGTCACCTGATGCAATGCGTTGCCCGTTGTAGGTAAACAGCTTGGCTTCAAATTTTGGCTCGCCATCAACTTTGGTGTCAAACAGAGCCTTGATATCGAAGTAGCTTGCCGAAACGAAAGCCATGCGCTCTCGCTCTCGCTCTACAATAAGACGAACCGCCGGCGACTGGACACGACCAGCGCTAAGTCCCCTGGCGACCTTTCTCCAGAGCAGTGGGGAAATCTCATAGCCGTAAAGGCGGTCAACTACGCGCCTAGTCTCTTGTGCCTCAACCAGATTGTCATCAATTGCTCTGGTGTTCTTGACCGCTTCTTGAATGGCTTCTTTGGTGATCTCATGGAAGACCATGCGGTGCACCGGAATCTTTGGCTTCAGCACATCCAGCAGGTGCCAGGCGATAGCCTCACCCTCGCGGTCTTCATCTGTGGCCAGGTAAAGCTCGTCGGCATCCTTGAGAGCTGCCTTTAGTTCGGTAACTGTCTTGTTCTTACCTGGGGAAATTGCGTAGTAAGGCTTGAAATCATCGTCAACGTCGATGGCGAATCGCCCAATACTGCCCTTCTTCTTCAGCTCAGGCGGCAATTCCTTCAGATCGATAAGGTCCCGGATGTGACCAACCGAGGCTAAGACCTTGAAGTCCGAGCCCAGATACTTGGCTATTGTCTTAGCCTTCGCTGGTGACTCAACGATGACTAACTTTGAAGCTTCAGCCACTAAATCTCCTACCTAATTCCAACCAATCCCACACCTGCATGAGATTGAACCCTATGAACTATACCCAAAACTTTCTGAGATACCTCTATATAGATGTCAAAACCGACTATATGACATCTTTCTATAGTCCCGCCAAATCCTTGCACAATCTCCTCAGCCGTTTCACAGGGATAGCCGGTTGCTAAACCACGCAAAACATCTACCGCAGCAATAGTTGCATTGTCTGTTCGAGCTTGCAGCCTTGCTAACTCAACACTTTCATTAGTATTCATAAAAATCGCGCTAATTATTCCCGAAATTACAAAAAATATTGAAATTCCTAGTATCGAAGCCGATCCGGACTCGCTTTTTATCGTCAAAGTCCTTGTTTTCTCGAACATTGACGCTCTTTCAAATCTATATTTCCTAACCAAAAGATTTTCTTTTGCGCTTTTACATCTACGCAAATTAAATCCCCAACATCTTTAACTTCCATTGAATATGACTGATCTTCTGCAGAAATAAGCTTGCTAACCTGAGCTTCGGCCTCTCCCCTGGCAATTGCCCTTGCTGCAAATGAAGCAAATTCTATTAATTGCATACGCGCTGCTTGCAGAGCCATGATTGAAAGCGCAAAAGTCAAAACCATTATCAGGGCAGGCAGAATTAGGGCGAACTCAGCTGTGACAGAT
>RHAS01000235.1 GCA_010028615.1 Actinomycetota bacterium | reverse complement strand
ATTTTGATATCCATAGTCGTATAGATATCTAAACCACCGCGACGAAGTAGTGCTTCGCGGTCGGTCTGGGTTGGACCAAATTCAGGGGAGTTACGAATATTCCAAACTACATAGTCACAGAAGAAAGCTGTGGTTTGATCAGCTTCACAACCAACTGGGATTTTTTGAATATTCAGCTCAATCGGAGTCTTTTTGTATTCATCGGCTTCAGCCTGAGTGATATCTCCAGCATCGGCCATGTTCTGAATAACATAGTTTCGACGATTAAGTGCACGTTCTTTATTTTCTTCTTTGTCTGGACGATAGTCCTCAGCACCTTTGAGCATCGCGGTAAGCATGGCCGCTTGCGGAATGTCTAGGTCTTTAGCGTGAACGCCAAAGTAGTATTCGCTGGCAGCTTCAATTCCGTTGATATTCGTACCAAAGAAAGAAAGATTTAGGTAACCGGCAAGAATATCCTGTTTGCTGTAGTTCTTTTCGAGCGCTAAAGCTAAACGAACTTCCTGGAATTTTCGCTGCAGAGCGTAAGAGCCGCTTGTCTGCATCGCGATAGCTTCTGGGTCACCGCTTAGCACAGCAGCTTCTAGCAGATTGTTTTTCACATACTGCATGGTGATGGTCGATCCACCAGGACCAGTTCCAGCCCTAGCAATGTTTGTTAAAATTGCTCGACCAAGGGAGATCCAGTCGACACCACCGTGTTCATAGAATCTAGGATCCTCTGTGTCGATAGCGGCTCGGATCATGTTTGGGGAGATCTCATCAAAACCAACCGAGATGCGGTTTTCGTTGAAGAATCTGGCTACCTCGATAGGTTCTCCGTCTTTTACGGCGTAAATCGTTGAGGCTTCAGCGGCGTTTACCGGCTTAATGAAATCAGGTAGGTTTTGGAAGATAGAAATTGTGGCGCTGACGCCAAGGCCACCAAGCCAAATAAAGGGAAGAAGAAGGGCAAAACTCAGGATTCCGGCAATGGAGCTCAGTCCGAATAGGCTCCACCAGCCGCCCCGGCGCTTAGACTTCTTACCCTTTTTGGACATAAACTCTAGGTTACCTTCAATATTTGAGAGGAACCTGAAGACTATGCCAATCTGGGAATACACCGTTACCCCGCTACCACCCCACAATCCCAAGCAAATACTGGACCATTGGGGTCAACAGGGCTGGGAATTGGTCCAAATTGTCCCAACCCCTGAAGGCGGTTATGTTGCCTACATGAAGAGGGTCAAGGAGTAATAATGGGTCGAATTGAAGATCGCCTAGTCGAATTAGGGCATCCGTTACCAGAGGTGGTTCCACCGGTAGCTGCCTATATTCCAGCGGTAGTCTCTGGCAATTTAGTTTTCACCGCCGGTCAGTTGCCGATGGTTCAGGGTAAATTGCTTGCCACTGGAAAAGTTCCAAGCCAAGTATCCCCAGAGCAAGCAAAAGAACTAGCTCAGGTATCTGCCTTGAACGCACTTGCTGCGGTGAAATTCGCAATTGGCGATTTGGATCGGATTAGCAGAATCGTCAAGGTTACCGGCTTTATCGCTAGCGATGCAGATTTTTCTGGACATCCGGCAATCAACAATGGAGCCTCTGAGTTTTTAGGTGCGGTTTTCGGTGATGCTGGAATTC
>RHAS01000234.1 GCA_010028615.1 Actinomycetota bacterium | reverse complement strand
CCGGCTTGGAATAGCTTCTATGACAGAACTGAGCAACTAGCCAAGAAGTTATTTCCAACCGTATTAGAGCCGTTGCGAACTCAGTGCGAAGTTAGAGAACTCATCGGTGGTGAACTTTGGCAAGAGTTTTTTGCAGAGCCAATTGGTAAGAGCATAAGAAGCAATTTCCGCTCAGATCTTGTGAGAGGCGTTGTGCTAACTGATGCTCTAATTGGAACTTTTGCATCAAATGAAGATGCGAATCTTGAGGCCAATAAGTGTTTTCTCTATCACGTAATTGGTAATGAAACCGGAGAATGGCAAATTCCTGTTGGTGGCATGGGATCAGTTACTAAAGCTATGGCTAAACGAGCAAAAGCGCTCGGAGCGCTTCTCGAAACTAATTGTGAGGTTATTTCTATTTCTGAAGATAGAACTGTCACTTACCTACAAAATGGGGAAAAGAAAACCGTAGCTGGTAAGTATCTATTAGTGAATGTTGCAGAGCCTGTATTGGAAAAGATGCTTGGCCACAAAGTTGAACACAATATTCAAGGAGCACAGGTAAAAGTAAACATGCTGCTCAAGAGACTGCCAAAACTAAAATCAAACGTTGAACCAGAAAAAGCATTTGGCGGAACTTTTCACATCAACGAGAGCTATTCGCAACTTCAAGATGCTTTTGAACAGGCAGCATCAGGTCAAATACCCAACCCGCTGCCACTAGAGATCTACTGCCATTCGCTAACTGATCCCAGCATTCTTGGTAAAGAATTACAAGATTCGGGTGCTCAAACTCTCACGGCCTTTGCTCTTCACACCCCGCATTCCCTTGTTAATACAGACAACAACGAACGGGTTAGACAGCTGCTTGAACAAGCTGTTCTTGATTCAATCAACTCTGTATTAGCAGAAGACATTAGAGATCTACTACTTCTCGATTCGGCTGGAAATCCGTGTATTGAGACTAAAACCACGATTGACTTAGAAAACTCACTCGGTTTGCCTGGCGGCAATATATTCCATGCCCCGCTAAGTTGGCCCTTTGCAACTGATGGCGAAGAGCTGAATTCTCCCGAGCAACGCTGGGGAGTCGCTACTGGTTATCCAAACATTTTTTACTGTGGCTCGACGGCCAGACGAGGTGGAGCGGTAAGCGGTATAGCCGGACACAATGCAGCAATGGCTGTGATTTATTTATTGGCTCAAAAGATTCAGCGCTAGCGGTTCATTTGACATCCTTTGAATAGTTACGGTGTTGGCCGTCTATGAAGTACACCCAATATTCACTATATTTGCACGAATTTATTTTTCTGTAAATTCAATAGCATGGCTTCTATTTCCTCTAAAATCATTGGTGAAGGTCTTACCTACGATGATGTTCTTTTGATACCGGCATATTCTGAAATTTTGCCAAGAGAGGTGTCAACACATTCCAAATTTTCAAGAAGAATCACACTTTTCTCCCCTGTGGTGAGTGCCGCTATGGATACTGTGACGGAGTCGGAAATGGCCATCGCCATGGCGCGTCAAGGAGGAATTGGAGTGATACATAAAAACATGAGCATTATTGCCCAAGCGGCAGAGGTGCGTAAGGTCAAGAGATCGGAGAGTGGAATGATTCAAGATCCAATTACCTTG
>RHAS01000233.1 GCA_010028615.1 Actinomycetota bacterium | reverse complement strand
TTCACCAACGCGAAGTGCAGTGTTACCAGCGATGGCAACCTTTGCTCCCTCGTCGTTAGGGATAGCCACAACAGAAACTGACTGAGAACCGAACGGTAGGTTTACGTTTCCGCTGACATAGTCAACGTTGTTTACCTTCAAGCTCTTTAGCGAGGTGTCTGCAGAAAGAGTAAGTACTCGAACTGATACGGTGTAGGTCTTGCTTGAAGCATTTGGGGCTGTAACAGTGATCGACACTGTGTTCAAACCAGCAACCAATTCTGTTCTTCCGGAAATCACTACAACCGACTCAGGGTCGTTAGCCACAGCTTCAACAGTTACCGATGTGGTCAAAGCAGGGACAATTAGGAATCCACCTTCGTAAGGTGTGGTAACTCCATTAACCTTCAACAACTTCAAGGATGTATCAGCTGAAGGCGGGGTTACCCAAAGGTCAACGGCGTAGTCCTTCTTGGTTACACCATCAGCAGCAACAACCGTTACAACCATGATGTTGTCGTAGTTACCAAGGTTGCCTGAACCAGTAATGGTCACTTTGGCCTGTGGGTCGCTTGGAACAGCGAACGCCGATACAGCCTTAGTACCTCTAGGCAACGCGATGAACGCACCATCCTGGTATTCCTTACCATTCACAGTCAATGACTTAAGTCCAACATTGTTAGACGCAGGTACACGAACGGTCAGCTTGTATAGACGGCTTGCACCGCTCTCGGCAGTGATCAGAACCGAAAGTGCGTTATCGCCAAGGCGAAGACCAGTAGCTCCAGTAACAACAACTGATGATCTGGTGCTGTTAGCCACGGCAACCACAGGAACACTTGTAGTTCCTGGTGCAACAATCACAACTGAGTCTGGGTTAGCAGCTTTTCCATCAACGGTCAGGCTAGCTAGACCAGTGTCAGTAGAAATTGGGCGAACAAACAGAGTAACTGTGTAGGTTTTGGTTGTTCCATTGGCGGCAGTCACAACAACAGTTAGAGTGTTGTTTCCTGTGACCAAGTTTGTTCTACCTGAAATCACCGTGGTGGCTTCGATGTCGGCAGTCTTTGCGACCACGTTCACGCTTCCAGTTAGCGGAGCAAGTTCCAAAGTTCCACCATCTACTACTGCAGTGCCGTTTACAGTGAACTCAGCAAGGTCGGTGTTCGAGCTCAATGGAGCAACTACAGCCTTCAACAAGATCGTTCTTGTTGTCTTTAGGTCTCCAGCAGTAACGATCACCTGAATTACGTTCTCGCCAACTACTAGACCGGTACGTCCAACAATTCTGACTGTGGCTGCAGCATCACGAGTTACCGCAACGATGTTGACCGAAGTGGTACGTGAAGGCAATTGAATTGTCTGACCGTTTACAACAGCCTGCCCGTTCAAAGTCAGCGTGGTTAAGAATGTGTCTGATGAAGCTCCACCAACACGAACAGTAAATGTGTAGTCCCTGGATGTTCCGTCTTGGGCGATAACCCTAATCCTTACGGTGTTCTCTCCTAGAACCAACTCCTCGTTTCCAGAAACCTCAACCTGAGCGTTTTCATCATTTGGAGTAGCCTCAACTTCTACCGAAGTGACATCAGATTTAACAGTGACGATATCCCCTGGAAGTGTCTCTAGGCCATCAACCAAG
>RHAS01000232.1 GCA_010028615.1 Actinomycetota bacterium | reverse complement strand
GGTAAAGCTGGAAACGTTAAGTGGAACTTTGAGAAGTTCTTGATTCTTGAAGACGGCACTATCCATCGTTTTCGCCCAACTACAAAACCTGATGACCCAGAGATCATCAAACTCATTGAGAGCAATCTCAAGTAGGCAATGCTCTATACCTCTAAAACAAGGGGCGAAGTCACTGAGAAAGACCTCGCTGGCGAGTTTTCGAAATTTGTTACCCTAGGCGATGTAGAAGTTCACTACGAATTTGCTAAGGGGAAGAAGACGGATACCTTAGTAGTCCTTCTTCATGGTTTCGGGGCGAACACATTCAGCTACAGAAAAATAATCAATGAGTTCACAAACTACGGTGATGTGGTCAGTTACGACAGGCCCTGTTTCGGCCTCACTGTTAGACCCAAGAGCTGGGGCGGTCAAAACCCATATTCTTTCCCTGCTCAAGTGAAATTGCTCGATGACGTTATTGAGCATTTTGGGCCTGGTAAGAAAGTTATTCTTGTCGGTCACTCTGCTGGTGCTGGTATTGCTGCCCAATGGGCGGTTGATCATCAAAATCGCTTAAGCGGTTTGGTACTTGAGGAACCGGCGATATTAAATACGCCACCGACCAGAGGTGTTATTGGCAGTTTATTCAGAAGCCGCTTATTTAATCGTTTAGGTCCAAGACTTGTTTCAGGCTTCAAAGATACGGGACTGAAGATTCTCTACAAGTCTTGGTACGACAAGTCGGGCATTACCGAGGAAGTCCTTCACTACTACACGCTTCCGTTGAAAGTTATCGGTTGGGAAGCAGCCTTTTGGGAATTTACCAGGCAAGGAGTGAATTCAACCATTCAAGATCGACTTGGGGATTTCAAAATTCCTGTTTTGGTATTTGTTGCTGATCACGACGAAATAGTCTCAAGAACCCAGATCAGAAAAGTGGCAGAACTAATCCCGAATTCGACATTGGTAGAAATAACTAACTGCGGTCACATCCCGCACGAAGAAAAGCCGAAAGCGTTCCTACAAGCTGTTTCTGATTTTCTTAGCCAGCGATGAACGCTATCTCTTGATTAGTGAGTTCCACTTTTTGCATTAGAGCTTCAAGCTGCTCTAGGGTTCTGCCAGAGGCCAATGGCACTGTCACTCCAGGTTGCCGGCGAAGCCAGGCAAGTGCAACTGAAGTGTTGGAAACACCGTAGGCATTTGCTACCTCTTCAACTCTTTTTAGGGTTTCAAGGTTTTCATCATTTAGGTAGTTTTGCGATACTCCAGTTGCCCGCTGGGAATCCACTGCTGTGCCGGCACGATACTTTCCGCTGAGAAAGCCGCTACCTAAAGTTGAGTAGGGAAGTCCTGAGATTTTGTATTCTTCAACGGAATTAGCTCCGTCAGATTCATATGGCTCTCGAGCGACCAGGCTATAGCGGTTTTGCAAAGCGATGTAAGAGGCAAAGTTGTTATCCTTAGAGATTTTCAGTGCCTGACCAAGACGGTCGAATGTGTAGTTTGATGCAGCAATGTAACGCACCTTGCCAGCTTCCACCAGAGAATTAAAGCCCTCTAGCGTTTCCTCCAGCGGAGTGTCTTGATCGTCACTGTGAGCATAGTAAATGTCTATGTAATCGGTCTGTAGCCTTCTAAGACTGTCGTCGCAAGCAGCGACTATGTTCTTCGCTGATAGCCCTTTGCGAGA
>RHAS01000231.1 GCA_010028615.1 Actinomycetota bacterium | reverse complement strand
CTCCCAGATGTGGCCAGCACCCTGTTCAAGAAGGTCCCGGGGGTAAAGGATGTTCAAATCGGCGGCATCAGAGACTACCGCATCAACTTAGAACTAAATCCGATGCTGATGGCTGGAGCTGGGCTAAATAGTCAGTCAATTCAAACAGCGCTTAGATCAAATGGTTTTGTTGTTCCAGCTGGAATGCTAGAAGATAGCGAAGGTCAGATTTCGGTTGAGGTTGGCAGCCCTGTTGAATCGGTAGCAGCTTTAGAGTCGCTCCCGCTAAATGGAATGCTGACTCTAGGCGATGTTGCTGAAATCAGCTACGACCCATCCCCGATTACCAGCATTTCTAGAGTTGATGGTCAGCCTGCGCTGGCAATTGCCATCACAAAGACCCAAGAAGGCAACACGGTTTCTATCTCTCAAGAAATAAAGAAGCTCCAGGATGATCTCAAAGAGAAACTTGGCGGCGATGTTGTAGTCAAGGAAACTTTCAATCAAGCTCCGTTTATTGAAAAGTCAATTGCAGATCTTGTCAAAGAAGGTGGACTGGGCCTTACCTTCGCCATCATTATCATCTTGGTATTCCTAACCTCATGGCGTTCGACACTGGTTACCGCCATCTCCATCCCCACTTCACTCTTAGTAGCTTTCATCGGTCTTTCTACCTTTGGCTATTCTCTGAACCTATTTACCCTGAGCGCGCTGACCATTGCGATTGGTCGAGTTGTCGATGACTCGATTGTGGTAATTGAAAATATCAATAGGCACCTCTCCTACGGGGAGGAAAAGCTGGAGGCTATCCTTAACGCCGTTCGTGAAGTTGCCGGTGCGATTACCGCGGCCACGCTAACCACAGTGGCAGTATTCCTGCCAATCGCAGGTGTCGGTGGTCTAGTGGGACAGCTCTTTAGACCGTTCGCCCTTACCTTCGCCCTAGCGCTAATAGCCTCGCTGTTCGTCTCTTTGACCATAGTGCCGGTTATCGCCTACTGGTTCCTAAAGAACAAGTACTCACTGGGTAAGCTAACTCCTGCTCAGATCAAAAAGCAGGCAGAGAAGATTCGCCTTGAAGAGAATGAAAAAGAGCGTAAATCAATTCTGCAGCGCGGTTACCTACCGGTACTGAAGCAAACCCAGAAGCGCCCAGTCATCACTCTGGTTTCAGCCTTTGTAGTTCTAATTTTCACATTCGGGCTTACTCCGTTTTTGAAGACCAACTTTATTGGTAACTCTGGTTCTAATACCTTTGCCATCGCGCTAAGCGTCCCACTGGGAAGCTCACTTGAGGACAAATCAGTTGCTGCCAAGAAAGTAGAAAAGCAACTATTAGATTCAGGCGACACCTTAGCAATTACAACCACTATCGGATCGAATGACTCTAGAGTCGCCTTTGGCCAGACTGCTGGCGGTATTCAGTTCCAGGTGACTACCAAAGAAGGTGTCAACGGCGAGGTCTTCCAAGAAAAGATGACCAAGAAGTTTGCCGAACTGCCGGAAGAGTACAAGGCAAAGTTTGAAAGCGGTCAATCCTTTGGTTCATCAGGCACCATCGATGTGACAGTTACTGCAAAGACAGACAGCCAGCTACGTGAGGGTATCAAGAAGGTTGTTGACGCTCTCGAGGGCAAGATTGCCGATGTCAATCCGGAAATCACAACTACTCTCAGTGACAAACAGCGCACCCTAAAAGTT
>RHAS01000024.1 GCA_010028615.1 Actinomycetota bacterium | reverse complement strand
CCAATGCCAGGCTCGGTTTCAGCTAGCACTTTAGTGTTTATCAAGCCAATCTTTCTTGCTAGCACTGCAGATGTTCCAGCTGGCTGGCTATCTGCATTTGTGTGAGCCGTGTAGAGCGAAATACCAGATCTAATTAGTTCGGCTACAAGAGCCCCCTTGCTAGTTGCCTCACTAAGGCTACTTACAGGCTTCAGAAGTAGCGGATGATGGGCAAGGATAAGATCCGCCTTTAGCTCTTTAGCCTCGGCAACTATCTCATCGGTGACATCAACAGTTAGCAGAATTCGATTTATCTCTTGCTTAGAGTTGCCACTTACTAAACCAACGGAGTCCCAGTCCTCAGCCGATGCGGCGGGCCAGAGTTGTTCGAATCTAGCTAATAGTTGCTGAAGCTGCATTACTCTTGACCAATAAAAATGTCGTTCAATTGCTCGCGGCGCGACTCCACGGCAAGTACTTCCTTCTCCTGCTTTCGAATCTGCGGGATTCTTGCAATAACGGTCAACAGCATTCCGCTGACGATAACCAGACAAATTGCAATCGCCTGAGAACCAAGAGAACTATCCAAACCGATCGTTCCTGCTATAGCTCCGGTGAAATTCAAACCAACTAGGTTTACTGGGACAAGTAGTAGCGCAATGACCAAAGTGATTGTCCAAATACCTAGCGACAAAAGGTTAAATCTTCCGTAGTAACCGTACGAACGATTGAGTGATAGCTCGTGATACGCAATTTTACGTAGGCCAACATCGGCGATAAACATGCCTATCCAGCCAGCTGAGAGCAATGCGGAAAGCACAAGCATGCTGGTCAGGTATTCCACGGTACGAAGTTCCGGTTGCTGAACAAACTGAAGCAGAAGCATTGCAATCAGAACAGCCGCTAAAGATGTAGCGAGCAGTCTGCTGCGAAGTCTTATAAGTGCTATCAGATCAAGAGATAGGCTCTTCAAACTCAAAACTGATGCATAAACCAGGGAAAGCAAAACTGCTGCTACTAATAGCGCGGAGGACCAGGAAGGTAGGAGCGCTACTAGTCCCCTAATTGGACCGAGCTCGTCAACTCTAAAGACGCTAGAAATGTTTGAACCGATAAAGGAAAGTGCCACAAGTGAAACAGCTAGCGGGATAAAAGCTTGACTTCCTAAAATCGCAAAGAAAACCTTTAGGCCCCTAGGCTTCATCGGAATGGCTTTTGAAAGATTCGGAGCTAGTTCGACCCAGAGAGTCAACTGCAAAGCAATAACCAGAGCAATCGCAGCCAATGATTGGTTACTCATAAAACCAATAGTTCCGGTAGCTGTGAATCCCAGAGGCTTAGAGCTAAGGCCAACTAATGACACTAGAAGCGCTGTGAATGAAGAAAGGCTGAGCACTAGGAGAAGGACTCTAGATAGTTTTCCGCGAAGTATTGAAATACCAAAAACCAGAGCAAGTATTGCTAACCCAAAGACATAGCCAAAAGTGAATTTGATTCCGATGACTTCAGCTAGAACTGTGTCAAATGGTTGCAACTGACTTGAAAGGCCATCAGCGAAAAGTAGCGTTGCAGAAAGTATTACGGTGCTTAAGATCAGGCGAGAAACGGTAACCAGTGATAATGGGAAAGAATTTCCCCAGACCCCGAAAACAGCTCTGGAGATTATCGCGGTCGATAAACCGCTTCTCTTTCCAGCCAGTCCTGCCGTTGCGATAAGAGCTCCCGAAACTAGGTAGCCGATGGTTAGATCCAAAGCGATGCTTTGTGCGGAAAGTCCGAAACCTGTAAGCACCAGGCTCAACAAACCTGGCACTAGAACTGCGGAAGCGCCAAGCCAGACTAAAAGCTGTGATATCGGCTTTCGATTGCGGTGCTCATCGCTTGGCACCAAAAGATTGGTCGGTCCAGTTTCGAGAACCTTGTCATCCTCGAGCGCTGTGGCCTCTTCCTCTGCCGAAGCAGCGTTGAGTAATCTCTCAAAATCGGTTGTTGTTTCAGCACCAACTGGCGCAAGCTCTTCAGGTACGGAAGTCTCTTCGACAATCTCGATAACTTCAACTACAGTTTCGACCGGCACGTCATCAGGAGCTTCCTCAGCCCCATCCGGTTCGTCAGGTTTACTGAACCAACTGAACGGCTCTTCTGCCTTTGGCTCTTCCTCTTGGACCTCAGGCTCTGAAACTACCGGTGCTACATATTCAAACTGATCGGTTTGCGGGACGAAGTCTTTACCTTGGAACTTAGCAAGGGCGGCAATAGCCTCAGGTGAGCCATCAGCTTCCATCTGCTCCACCCAGGCTTCAAGCTCGGCATCTTCTTGGGCACGAAGCGCTTCTTGGGCTACCAGCAGATCCATTACAGCTTCCATGCCATTATGGTTGGCGGTCGCCTCATTAACTCTTTTGGCTAGGTCTTCATCTGAGAGTGAGCGCCTGACTGGCGGTTCATAGCGGCTAGATTCCATAGGCAAATACTACCGCTAGGGAGAAACCTTGCCATCTAGGCAAATGTAAGTTGAAAAAGTGGGCCCTACCGGGCTCGAACCGATGACATCCACGGTGTAAGCGTGGCGCTCTACCAACTGAGCTAAAGGCCCTACTCTCAACTTCCGCCAGAAAAATTGGCGACTAGAAAACTATACCGCAGGCTAGCTGCTGAGCGAAGCCAATGCCTTATCGTATTCATCGAGAGATCTGGGCTGACCTACAGCTGTGATGAACTTTGCAACCAAGACGCCATCCTGATCGATCACAAAAGTCGCCCGATTGGCAATTCCGTGTTCTTCGAGGAAAACACCGTAATCTTTGGCCACCTGCCCGTGAGGCCAGAAATCAGCCAGAACCGAGAACTTGTAGCCCTCCTGCTCGGCAAAGACCTTCTGGACGAATTTGGAGTCAACCGAAATGGCCAGCAACTCGACATCTGAGCGTTCAAACCGGCCAAAGTTATCCCTAATCTCGCACAGTTCCCCCGTGCAGATGCCAGAGAAGGAAAGTGGGTAAAAGACCACAACAACAGGCTTTTTCCCCCTAAAACCGGAAAGGGTGACTTGCTCACCGAATTGGTTGGGAAGGGTGAAATCTGGGGCTAGATCCCCGATAATTAGTGACATTTAGTGCTCCTTTGAGTTGCCCTGCGTAAATAGACTAACGCCTAATAAACAAACCCTAAACTTACTTAGGGACCTAATCAGGGTCTTCTAAAACCAGATTATTGAGTCAAGGCTCTACCCGAAAGCCATTGGCCCGAATAACCGAAACGAGGATTCGTTGTCCGTGAACAACCAGGACGCTTACCCACTAAGCAACCCAGACCGTGATCCAGAGGAAACTCGAGAGTGGCTTGACTCGCTTGACGCCCTCACTAAAACTCACGGTGTAACCAGGGCTCGAGAGATCATGCTGAGCCTTCTCAAAAGATCGCACCAGCTAAAACTTAACATCTCAACTGATTCGCTTGCCACCGACTACATCAACACGATTCCAACCGAAGAGGAACCTGCATTCCCCGGTGATGAAACTATCGAGCGAACCTACCGAGCATGGATGCGCTGGAACGCAGCGATACTAGTTCATCGCGCACAACGTCCCGGCATCGCGGTTGGCGGACACATCTCAACATTTGCTTCTTCCGCTTCGCTTTATGAGGTCGGCTTCAATCACTTCTTCAAAGGTCAAGATCATGCCTCTGGTGGAGATCAAGTGTTCATCCAAGGGCACGCAAGTCCCGGTCCATATGCTCGCGCTTTCCTTGAGGGAAGAATTTCCGAATCCCAGATGAATGGCTTTCGGCAGGAAAAATCACATCAAGGCGGTGGCCTATCTTCGTATCCGCATCCGCGTTTGATGCCAGAGTTTTGGCAATTCCCTACCGTGTCCATGGGTATCGGTCCAATCAACGCAATCTACCAAGCGCAATTCAATAGATATCTTTCTGGTCGCGGCTTCAAAGACACAAGCGAGCAGCATGTATGGGCATTCTTGGGTGATGGTGAATTAGACGAAGTTGAATCAAGAGGAGCACTGCAACTAGCTGCTAACGATCAACTCGATAACCTAACTTTCGTGGTGAACTGTAACCTTCAGCGCTTGGACGGACCGGTTCGAGGAAATGGCAAAATCATTCAGGAACTTGAAGCTTTCTTCAAGGGAGCTGGTTGGAACGTCATCAAAGTCGTCTGGGGGCGTGAATGGGATGCTCTTCT
The DNA here is from genome assembly GCA_010028615.1 of Actinomycetota bacterium. GTDB lineage: Bacteria > Actinomycetota > Actinomycetes > Actinomycetales > Microbacteriaceae > Rhodoluna. The sequence continues at coordinate 5,566 of RHAS01000024.1, read as the reverse complement.
TTCCAAGGACAACGATGGCGCATTAGTTGACCTGATGAATGCAACTCCCGATGGTGATTTCCAAACCTACAAAACCATGGATGGTGGCTTTATCAGGGAGAACTTCTTCGGCCGTGACTCTAGAACCGCCGCTTTGGTAGCAGATATGACAGACGCGCAAATATGGGCTTTGAAGCGCGGTGGACATGACTATCGAAAGATCTATGCTGCATACCAGGCTGCGCTAGCGCATAAGGGTCAGCCAACTGTCATCTTGGCAAAGACCATCAAGGGTTATGGACTCGGCAAGGCATTCGAGGGTAGAAATGCAACGCACCAAATGAAGAAGCTAACCCTTGATAACTTAAAGTCATTCCGCGATGATATGGAAATTCCAATTACGGATGCGCAATTAGAAGCAGATCCTTATCAGCCGCCTTACTACAAACCAGCCGATGACACTCCCGAGATTCAATACATGCACGAACGTCGTAAGGCATTAGGTGGATACATTCCAGAACGCCGAAGCAAATACGTCTCGTTTGAATTGCCAGAAGCAAAATCTTATGAGGTAGCTAAGGAAGGTTCTGGCACACAAGAGGTAGCAACCACCATGGCCTTTGTCCGATTGCTAAAGGATCTGCTAAAGACTCCTGGACTTGGTCCTCGAATTGTTCCAATCATTCCAGATGAAGCTAGAACTTTCGGTATGGATGCATTCTTCCCTACCGCAAAAATCTATAACCCTAGAGGACAGCACTACATCTCGGTTGATCGTGACCTGCTTTTGTCCTACAAGGAAAGTGAAGCTGGTCAAATACTTCACACCGGAATTAACGAAGCTGGTTCAGTTGCAGCCTTCACTGCGGTTGGTAGCTCATACGCTACACAGGGTCAGCCAATGATTCCGTTCTACGTTTTCTACTCGATGTTCGGATTCCAAAGAACTGCCGACGCAATCTGGGCCGCTACCGATCAGCTAACCCGCGGATTCCTTATTGGTGCAACCGCAGGTAGGACAACTCTTACCGGTGAAGGCTTGCAGCACGCTGACGGACATTCGCCGGTGATGTCTGCAACGAACACCGGAGTAATAACTTACGATCCTGCTTATGGCTACGAGATTGGTCACATTATTCGTTCAGGCCTTGAGCGGATGTATGGCGGAGAGCACCCAGATCCAAATGTCATCTACTACCTGACCGTTTACAACGAGCCGATTTTGCAACCTGCAGAACCGGAGAATGTGGATGTTGATGGAATTATTCGCGGTATTCACAGGGTAAGTAAAGGTGCTGATCTAGGCAAGAAAGCTCAGATCCTGGCTTCCGGCGTGGCACTGCCTTGGGCATTTGAGGCACAGAAGCTTCTGCTTGACGACTGGGGTGTATCAGCGGACATTTGGTCGGTTACCTCTTGGACAGAATTACGTCGCGACGCTCTTGCCAAAGACGAACAGCGCTTCCTAAATCCTGGCCAGTCTGTTTCACTTCCATACATTACAAACAAGCTTGTTGGCTCGCCTGGTCCTTTCCTTGGTGTAAGCGACTACATGCACCAGGTTCCAGATCAGATACGCAAGTGGATACCTGGCGAGTACGCGACCCTGGGTGCAGACGGATTCGGATTCTCTGACACCCGAGCCGCCGCTAGAAGACACTTCAAGATTGATGGGCCATCAATTGCTACTCGCATTCTGCAGCAACTAGCTTCAAGAGGCGAAGTCCCAGAGGATGCGCCATTGAAGGCCATTGAAAAGTATCGACTCCTAGATGTGAGCGCTGGAACAAGCGGCGCTACTGGTGGGGACGCATAGTTTCATGATCGCAATCGCCTGTCCTGGCCAGGGTTCACAAAAACCCGGATTCATGTCAAGCTGGCTGGAACTACCTTCCTACCGAAAAGACATCGAAATGATGTCGGATGTAATTGGGTTAGATCTGATTCGTCATGGAACCATAAGCGATGAAGATACCATTCGTAACACCGAAATCGCTCAGCCGCTAATTGTTGCCGCCAGTATTGCAAGCGCTAACTTACTTGAGATCAAAAGTGCCGACGCTGTCGTCGGACACTCGGTAGGTGAAGTTGCAGCAGGTTACGTTGCAGGTATTTTGAACATGGAGCAGGCAATCCAATTGGTCAATCTCCGTGGTCAAGCAATGTCGCGAGCTGCTAAAACCAGCCAAGAAACGAGCATGGCAGCCATCCTAGGCGGCGAACAGGATGAAATTGTTCAACACCTTGCCAAGTTCAACTTGACGCCTGCCAACTACAATGGCTCAGGGCAAATTGTTGCTGCTGGTCTCGCAAGCGACATCAAGGAACTTATTCAAAACCCGCCACAAATGGCTAAGGTTATTCCGCTATCAGTATCTGGCGCATTTCACACCAGTTTTATGCAGCCTGCAGTAGCAGAGCTTGAGAAATACACTCAGGATCTTGAACCCCAAGAGCCGATGATGACTGTCTTATCGAATCAAAAAGGCCAGGTAGTTTCCACTGGTAAGAAGTATTTAGAACTACTTGTAGGGCAAGTTGCTAATCCAGTGCGTTGGGATTTGTGCATGAAAGCCATGTCTAAAAAAGGCGTTCGTGTGGTCATCGAGTTATCCCCCGCTGGAACACTTTCAGGGCTAGTCAAGCGAGGCATGGAACTAAGTAACCTAGTCACGCTGCGTGAGCCAAGTGATATAGATTATGCAAATCAAGTTTTAGGAGCGCGCAATGACTGAAGCTAAATTGAATCAATTTGAGTCCCTGCCATTTAGTCGCATCTACTCACTTGGTGCAGCAAGAGGAAATCTGGTAGTTACCAACGATGATGTTGCTGGTCCGATTGATTCATCCGATGAGTGGATCAGACAGAGAACTGGCATTGTTACCCGAAGAAGAGCTGATGCTAACCAGTCGCTAATGGACATGGCGGTTGAAGCATCGACTCAGGCCATCACTAGAGCTGGAATCAAACCCGCTGAAATAGGTGCAGTGATTTTCAGCACTATTAGCCACCCTTATCAAACTCCATCAGCGGCAACACAACTGACCGAGTTGATTGGAGCAAGTCCTGCACCGGCATTTGACATTTCAGCAGCCTGCAGTGGTTACTGCTATGGGATAGCTCAGGCTGATGCCTTGGTTAGATCCGGCGTTGCAAAGTATGTTCTGGTGGTAGGCGCAGAGAAGCTTTCAGACTTTATTGATCCAACGGATAGGTCAATCTCGTTCTTGCTAGCGGACGGTGCAGGGGCTGCGATAGTTGGACCTTCAGATTTTCCAGGAATCTCTAAGACCGTTTGGGGATCTGACGGATCCCATTGGTCTTCGGTGAGCATGACGGCATCGCTGCTGGAACTACGCGATGGCGAATCAAGCTGGCCAACAATTCGGCAAGATGGCCAGACAGTTTTCCGCTGGGCAGTATGGGAGATGGCTAAGGTAGCTCAGCAAGCTCTCGATGCTGCCGGGGTAAAGGCTGATGAACTTTCAGCCCTGGTAACTCACCAAGCGAACATCCGGATTATTGATGAAATGGTCAAGCAACTCAAACTTCCCGACTCGGTGGCGGTAGCCAGAGACATTGTCAACACCGGCAATACCTCCGCGGCGAGCGTTCCGCTAGCGATGGATCAACTATTGGTAGACGGCACCGTAAAATCTGGCGGTCTAGCCCTGCAGATAGGCTTTGGCGCAGGTCTTGCCTTCGCTGCTCAAGTAGTGGTTCTCCCCTAAACTTATAAGGTACTCAATCAATCAAGGAGCAAAATTAATGGCACTATCACAGGACGAAGTTCTATCTGGACTTGCTGAACTAATCAACGAGGAGACTGGAATCGACACCGATTCGGTCAAACTAGAGAAGTCTTTCGCTAACGATTTGGACATCGATTCCATTTCGATGATGACCATCGTTGTTAACGCAGAAGAGAAATTCGGCGTTAAGATCCCTGACGAGGAAGTCAAGAACCTTCTAACCGTAGGTGATGCAGTTAGTTTCATCACCTCAGCACAGGGCTAAGTCAGGTCATTGAACCACAAGATTGTTGTCACTGGAGTTGGCGCTACCACGCCACTCGGTGGTGACGTCAAATCAACCTGGGAAGCACTACTTGAGGGTAAATCGGGGATAAGAACTCTCGAGTATGACTGGGTTGCCAAATATGAGGTTCCGGTAACCTTTGCCGGAATTGCCAAGGTTGCATCCAGTGAAGTGCTGACCCTTCAAGAAACCAAGCGTTTAGATCCATCAAGCCAATTCGCCCTTATCGCCGCTAGAGAAGCTTGGGCGGACGCCGGAATAACCGAAGTAGACCCAATTCGTTTATCGGTTGAATTCGCCACCGGTATCGGTGGGGTCTGGACGCTTTTGGATGCCTTTGACACATTGAAGGAAAAGGGGCCTCGCAGAGTATTGCCGATGACCGTTCCGATGCTGATGCCAAATGGTCCAGCAGCGGCAATTGGTATGGACATCGCCGCTCGCGGTGGGGTCAGAACATCAGTTTCGGCATGTGCATCGGGCACCGAAGCCATCGCGAATGCGATTACCAGACTGCAAAGCGGTGAAATCGATGTAGTTATTGCAGGTGGTTGTGAGGCCGCAATCCACCCACTACCAATTTCTGCTTTTGCCTCTATGCAGGCTCTGTCTAAGAGAAACGACGAACCTGCCAAGGCTTCAAGACCATACGACATAGCAAGGGACGGGTTTGTAATGGGTGAAGGCGCAGGCGCGCTAGTACTTGAAACCGAAGCTCACGCTAAGGCTCGTGGTGCAAAGATTTACGCCGAGTTAGCTGGCGGAGCTGTCACCAGCGATGCATATCACATCACCGCACCAGATCCAGAGGGAAGTGCGGCCGCCAGAGCGGTTATAGATACCTTGAAAATGGCAGGGGCATCACCTGACGATGTTGCTCACATCAATGCACATGCCACTAGCACACCGGTTGGCGATGTAGCAGAGTATGTAGCCCTCAAGCGAGTATTCGGTGAACGACTCAAGGAGATTCCTGTATCGGCAACTAAATCTTCAACTGGACACTTGCTGGGCGGCGCAGGAGCTATCGAGGCAGTATTTACCGTTCTAGCTTTAAAGCACCGTCTGGCACCTCCTACGCTCAATCTAGATAACCCAGATCCGGCGATAGAGCTTGATGTTGTTACCTCACCTCGTGAACTTGGCGAGAATATCCTGGCTATTTCTAATTCATTTGGGTTTGGCGGTCACAACGCTGTAGTGGCCTTCCGCAGTTATAACTAAACCGCTCGATTGATGATGGCAAGGTTATTTTGATACCTTGCAGCTCTAAATGGCTCAAGTATGTCATCCCAAGCCTGGCCAAGAGCAATTCTTAGAAGTCTACTCAGTTCGCGATGATTTCCTGCTGATTGCTCTAAAGCGCTTCTAACCCGCTCCTCATTCAACATGATCTCCCCCGCGGCGTTTATCTCGGCCCGAAAGAGGCCAAGACCTGGGGCCAACATGAACCAAACTCCTGCTTCTCGACCCTGCTGCATGATGTCTAAATAAAGGCCGTCAATCCTCAGTAACTTGCTGACCAGTTCTTCTAGCTCAAGGCTATTG
>RHAS01000230.1 GCA_010028615.1 Actinomycetota bacterium | reverse complement strand
GATTAGCACTTAAATTTGAAAGCACTCAGGCCAGGATGGCAAGGCTAAGTTCCGCTGAACTTACCGATGGGTTATTTTTCGATCTGGATGAATCTCTCGCCAGATTTTCTGCCGTTGAGCTTTCGGATGTGCAGCAGGTGGCGCAAGCCATGTTCCAACGTGAAAGATCTTTTGTTGCCGTGGGCGACATTGCAGAAGATCTCTTTGATGGGATTTATCAGGGATAGTAGGTTTTAGGCATGACTATAAAGGTTTCCGTAATCGGCGCTACTGGACGCATGGGTAAATTAGCCATTGAGCTAATCAATGCTGCCTCTGATCTAGAACTTCACTCGAGCGTGGATTCGAAAACTAGCCTAGATCAAGCCAACGGTGCAGATGTCATTTTTGAAGCCACCAAACTCGAAGTGAGTAAGCAAGTAGTTGATTTTGCAATTACGAACTCAATCAACCTTGTGGTTGCCACCAGCGGCTGGACCAAGGAACAATTAGCTGAACTACAACCAACTAACAGTTCAGTTGTCGTTGTTCCGAATTTTTCAGTCGGCTCAGTTTTGGCAAGTCGCTTTGCAGCTGAGGCTGCAAAGTATTTTTCAACGGTAGAAATTATTGAGACCCACCATGCCGGAAAGCTTGATTCACCATCCGGAACTGCGATCCGCACCGCCGAAATGATTCAGGCCAGTCGCACAGATTCGACAGAAATACAAGGCATTGGGCAAAAAGCTCGTGGCGAGATTGTCGCAGGGATTCCGATTCACAGCCTAAGAATTGACGGAGTATCAGCTAAACAGGATGTCATCCTTGGTGGAAACCAGGAAACTTTGGTCATTAGTCATCAGGCAAATTCTGTTCAGGCCTATGCGGCTGGAATTCTCGCCAGTATTAGATTTGCGTCTACGGCAAAGGGCTTAGTAGTCGGTTTAGATAAAGTCCTAGGAATCTAAGATGACCGGAGCGAAACTCGGTGCAGTTGTCATGTCTGCTCTGGTGGTTCTGTATCTAGCGCTCATGGGTCAGCAAGGGTATTATTTCCTGATCCAAGACAATCCTGTTCCAAAAGCTATGGGCTTTTTTATTTTGATCCTGCCCGTGTTTGGATTCTGGGGGATACTTCGCGAGTTGCGCTTTGGCCTAGCGATAGAAAAGCTAGGTCGCAAATTAGAGGCAGAAGATGCCTGGCCAAGATTCAAGTTTGGATTCATGCCTTCAGGTCGGGCAAACAAGAATGAAGCTTTGCAGGAATTTCCAGAGTATAAACAAAGGGCAGAGTCAGACCCAGAGAATTGGCGAAGCTGGTTTGCCCTCGGTCTAATTTATGACGCCTGCGGTAATCGTAAACTCGCCAGAAAGGCGATGCGTAAAGCCATCGCCCTGAACCAAAGGTAGGCTTTAGAGCGTGTCAGAGATAATTTTTAGAAGTGACGTAACGGTCGAACTGGTTAGAGCATCGGCATCGGATAGCGATGTTTTGTTTGCGGCAAGAGTTTCCACCCAGGGTGAGCAGACTTTAGAAAATGCAGCTGCCAAGGTAGATGCCAGCGAAGATGAGAAACGCAGTCGTGGACTGATTAACTACTTAATGCGCGATCGCCACGGTTCACCGTTTGAGCACAACTCGATGACTTTTTACGTCCAGGCTCCAATATTTGTCTTCCGTGAATTCATGCGTCACCGCAT
>RHAS01000229.1 GCA_010028615.1 Actinomycetota bacterium | reverse complement strand
GATTTCCCCCCATTCAAAGTTTTATCAGGCATCATCTTCGGAGATGTTTGGTGCAACTCCACCACCGCAGAACGAAGAAACTCCTTTTTACCCACGTTCTCCCTATGGGGCAGCTAAGGTCTATTCCTACTGGATGACCCGAAATTACCGGGAAGCCTATGGAATGTTTGCCGTCAATGGAATTTTGTTCAATCATGAGTCTCCTCGTCGTGGAGAAACTTTTGTTACCCGCAAAATCACCCGAGCTGTCGCAAGAATAGCTGCAGGAAAACAAGACAAATTATTCCTTGGCAATTTAGATGCAGTGCGCGACTGGGGTTACGCTCCTGAATATGTTGAGGGAATGTGGCGCATGTTGCAAGCAGATCAACCGACCGATTACGTGTTAGCCACCGGTGTGGGATGCACTGTTAGAGATTTCGTTCAGCATTCTTTTGCGAGAGCGGATCTTGATTGGGAGAAGTTTGTTGAGTTTGATGAGAGATACCTAAGACCAACTGAAGTCGATGCACTTATTGGAGATGCATCAAAAGCCGAACAATTACTTGGCTGGAAAGCAAAGACAAGTGCCAAAGAGTTAGCTGACTTGATGGTCGATGCAGATATCGAAGCTCTCAAACATGAGGGTTCACCTTGGATTGATACTCCTAAATTCTGATGAGTGAAGTCAGTTGGAAGCCTGGACCGCTAGACCGCGGCGCTAAGTTTTATGTCGCTGGCCACGGCGGTATGGTGGGGGCTGCGATCTGGAGACATTTACAAGCCTCTGGTTTTACCAACCCGGATAACCTACAAATCCAAGTCAACGTTATGGACGCAGCCGCTAAATATAAAGCGGAGAGATTACTTTTTATGGGGTCATCTTGCATTTACCCCAAATTTGCGGAACAGCCAATCAAGGAAGACAGCTTGCTGACTGGCCATCTCGAACCAACCAATGACGCTTACGCCATTGCGAAGATTGCCGGCATTATGCAGGTTCAAGCGACTAGAAGACAATATGGCCTTGCCTGGATATCGGCTATGCCAACAAATTTGTATGGTGTGGGAGATAACTATTCAGGCGAAAATTCCCACGTGATTCCCGCGCTTATAAAAAGGTACGAAGAGGCCAGGCTCTCTGGTGCAGAGCGAGTAACCAACTGGGGTACCGGAACTCCTCTGCGGGAATTTCTCTATGTCGATGATTTAGCGTCTGCTACTTTGCACCTTTTGGAAAAGTATGACGGTCCGCAGCAAGTGAACGTCGGAACTGGCACTGATCTACCTATAAAAGAGATAGCAAAACTAGTTGCTAATGCCGTTGGTTACGAAGGGGAAACTGATTGGGACTCATCAAAACCTGATGGAACCCCGAGGAAACTTCTTGATGTTTCTAAAATCAAGTCTTTTGGTTGGCAACCAAACATTGATTTAGAGTCGGGACTGAAATTGGCCGTCGCTGACTTCAGGTCCAAAATCTAGTCAGCGACTCCGTAAAGACGATCCCCAGCATCACCTAAACCTGGAACTATGTAGCCGACTTCGTTTAGTTTTTCATCTAGTGCGCCGAGGACTACTTTGACGTCCTTGTCGCCAACATGTGCTTCAACAGCGGCTAGGCCTTCAGGTGATCCAATTAGGCAGATGCAGGTAACATCTGTGGCACCTCGTTGGAATACATAATCTATAGAGTCCATCA
>RHAS01000228.1 GCA_010028615.1 Actinomycetota bacterium | reverse complement strand
GCCGATTCTGTCCGGTTAGAACCTGTGAGTTCAATAGGAGCTAGTCATGCCCTACGTTAATAAACCCAGACCATATGCCAAAGAATACGAAAAGTATGACGGTACCCCTAGCGTAATAAAAAAACGCACGGCGAGAAACAAAGCTCGCCGTATGTTGGAGAAAGAAGGGTTAGTGCATAAAGGCGACGGCAAAGACGTTGACCACAAAGTAGCCCTGAGTAAAGGCGGCACATCGACCCGCAGTAACTTGCGAGTAAAGAGTGCTTCTAGTAACCGGTCGTACAGAAGGAACAGCGACCACACACCAAAGTGAGCGTTCATGAAGTTAGAAGATTATCAGTGGCCTGCGCCACTGGGCGTTAAGCCGTTCGAGCATCAGAAGATAACGACGAATTTTTTAGCAGGCAATCGAAAAGCATTTTGTTTCAACGAGCAAGGTACGGGTAAGACAGCGTCGGCAATATGGGCTGCTGACTATCTCATGAAGCTCGGTTTAATACGCCGAGTCCTTGTCGTGTGCCCGCTATCCATCATGAAGTCGGCGTGGCAACAAGACCTATTTAAGTTTGCCATGCACCGAAGAACAGCCGTTGCGCATCACGCTAAAGCTGAGGTACGCAGGCAGATAGTACGCAACTCAAGCACTGAGTTTGTCATCATCAACTTTGATGGCGTCGAAATTGTTAAGCAGGCCATCATCGACAGTAAGTTTGACCTGATCATCATTGATGAGGCATCCGCTTATAAGAACGCGCAGACCAGCAGATGGAAGTGCATGCGCGACATTGTGCGTAGCGGAGTAAAGGGCTTGTGGATGTTGACTGGCACCCCTGCTGCGCAGTCCCCCCTAGATGCTTACGGCTTAGCTAAGCTAGTCAACCCAGTTAACGTACCACCGTTTTTCGGGCAGTACCGTGACTCGGTGATGTACAAGGTCAGTAAGTATCGGTGGATACCGTCCCCCAATGCCGACCGCATAGTGCATAAGGCGCTTCAACCTGCGGTGCGTTTTGAAAAATCTCAGTGCCTAGACTTGCCACCGGTTACCAACGTGTACCGAGAGGCACCTATGACGCCGACTCAACGTGCTGTGTATGAGAAGCTAAAGAAAGAATTTTTTGTGGAAGCAGCTGGCGAAGAAATATCCGCAGTCAACGCAGCAGCAAAGCTGACAAAGCTTGTGCAAATATCTTGCGGTGCGGTTTACACAGATACCAAAGAAGTCGTGGACTTTGACGTATCACCCCGATTGGCCGTCATTGAAGAAGTCATAGAAGAAACTAGCAATAAGGTGTTAGTGTTCGTACCGTACACGCATACAATAGAACTGCTCTTAACGCATCTTTCTAAAAAACGTATAGCTACAGAAGTAATCAGTGGCGACGTTAGCGTCAACAAGCGCGCCGATATCATCAACCGTTTTCAGAACGGCGGCAGTACAAAAGTTCTAATCATTCAGCCGCAGGCAGCATCACACGGGCTCACACTTACTGCCGCAACTCATGTAATTCATCTGACTCGATGGTGGAATCCCGCCGTGGAGGATCAGTGTACTGATAGGGCTTATCGAATCGGACAATCTAAGAACGTCAATGTTTATTATCTTCAGGCTGTCCACCCGCTTTACGGCGAGGGGAGTTTTGATTGCATTTTAGATCAGTTATTGCGAAAAATCTACGGT
>RHAS01000227.1 GCA_010028615.1 Actinomycetota bacterium | reverse complement strand
CAGATACCCAGCATGTCCTAGTTAGAGTTAGTGATAATGCTGAGCTAGCCGAATTACTTAGAGTGGTTGTTGCAGCGGCAAAGGTTGGACCTCTGGCTGGAATCTCAATTCACCCGAAGTTTCTAAAGACCAACAAGATTGATGCAGAGCGGTTAAAAACCTTGATAGGTGATTTTGAATTACAAAAAGAAACAGAATTTGATCCAAAGATAACCGCCGGTACCCGGCTTATCTTGGTTGGGCTCAGAGAAAACAAGATTGCCAAGCTTCAGGCCAACCCAGAACTATTTGTCCTTGACCGCTTAGTGAGCAAGTCTGGACGCTTGATGTTGCTTGCGATGTTCCGTGAGCAGTCAATATCTATTACTCAGCACCGATTTGGAGCAATACAGGCTGAACTTGGAAATCTGCTCTAGGAGAGTAAGGTAAAGGCATGACCGAACCGCAAACCAGAACCTATACCGATGCCCACGGGGTTGAAATCACCTTTTATATCTGGGCTGTAACAAACCCAAAGGCAATTATCCAGATAGCTCATGGTTTAGGCGACCATGCTAGAAGGTATGACCACGTTGCGGAGTTTTTTAATAATGCGGGTTACACGGTCTATGCAGATGACCACCGAGGTCACGGTGTTACTGGAAGCAAGCAGGTGGCAAGCGGCCAGACGAAGATTTTAGGCAATCTGGGTCCAGGTGGAATTCAAGCCGCCTTTGAGCAAGTTCACCAATTTACCCAGCTGATAAAAAAAGAGAATCCAGGAATGAAGCTAGTTCTCTTTGGTCACTCGTACGGTTCATTCATTTCACAAAAACTTGTGAACAGATATTCCAATGAATACGATGCGGTGATTCTAAGTGGATCTTCACTTTTGCTACCGGGTGTATTGAAAGCTGGTGGATTCAACAATAAGTGGAAGAAAGAACCAGGGGCAACCGGCTACGAATGGTTATCAAGAGATAAAGCCGTAGGCGAGAAATTTGTTAAAGACCCATACACATTCCTTGCAAGTGCCGCAAAAGTTTTAGGTGTTCCAAACGGATTGCAACTATTTTTCACTCCAAAGCGCGGGATCAGAGAAGACCTCCCGTTACTAATCGTTGCCGGCAGCGATGATCCAATTGGTGGAACTAGAGGCAATGAGATGCTAGCGAACACCTATCGCAATAAATGCGGTCTAGATAATGTGACTGCGATTATCTACCATGAGGGTCGGCACGAAATGTTTAACGAACCAAATAAAGAAGAGTTCCTAAACGACGTGCTGAACTTTGTAAAAGCCAACGTCGCTTAATCTAGCGGCTTAGCCAACAAGCTCTCTGTCTCCGGGTGACGCTGCATGTATTTCACTACATAGGGACAAACCGGCCACACTTTCGCATACTGATGTGACTCAATATCCTTAAAGCACTCTCGCATAAGTATTGCCGCATAGTTCTTACCCTGATGGGCAGGATCTACCTCGGTGTGAGTAAAGTGCCAGACACCCTCAACATCTAGGTAATCGGCGTGACCGATTTTCTCGTCACCTAGCCACAATTCGTAGCGCGTTAAATCCGGATTATGAATAACATGCGGGTCCATAGTGTTAATCTCTTTCTGTGTCGAAGAAAACTAATCGGGTGATCCACGGGGATAACCTGTCTATTTTGCAGTCTATCCCCGATGCCAGCGTGCAGCTGATTTATGTCGACCCACCTTTCAATACCG
>RHAS01000226.1 GCA_010028615.1 Actinomycetota bacterium | reverse complement strand
ATCCCTCGAAGCGATCCAATACGGAATAAACCGATCCAGAACCAAGGTTCGTCTCTGCACAAATTTGGAGGCCCCAAGTCGAAACCCCTTTGAGGCTAGTCAAGTAGTTGGCTATCTTGAGCGTTGGTTTGGTTACTCGCACAGGCTCTTTTTTCTTCATAGCAAAAGCATACCCAAAAAGTTGCTTTATTTGTTATATATCAAATAAGATTTTCAAAGGAGGTTAAGATTTTGAAAATTCAAAGAGGAAAGATCGCGGTTCTCCTAGTCGTCCTTGTGTTCTTGATTCCCTTGGGGATAATAACTGCGGCTAGGCTCCATGAACGAGCTACTAGTACATGTACTGCAACCCCTAGGCCAGAACCAGACTCTATAGTCCGTGTCGAATTTACTTGGTCCCCTTTGGGCTGGATTTGCTACAAGACTTGGACCGATGATTCAGGTCAACCCAGCGAAGAAACATTAGAGAGGCAACTTCCTTTAATCCCCTAGGGTTACATCTCTTTGGACTCGTCTTGGTTTAGGCCAAGGCGGGTTTTCTTTTACTCGGTTAGGCTTAAGCCATGAAGTATTACAACAACATGGTTGAACTCATTGGTCACACTCCTTTAGTGAAGTTGAACAAGGTGACCGCAGGTATTGCCTGCACAGTTTTAGCTAAAGTTGAATACTTCAATCCAGGCGGGTCTATAAAAGACCGAATTGCTGAAAAACTTATTGATGCTGCTGAAGCGTCAGGTCAGCTAAAGCCCGGTGGAACTATTGTTGAACCCACTTCAGGCAACACCGGCATTGGGCTAGCTCTGATTGCCCAGCAGCGCGGCTACAAATGCATTTTTGTGCTTCCCGACAAAGTCGCTCAGGACAAGATCGACACTCTCAAGGCCTATGGGGCTGAGGTAGTTGTTTGCCCTTCTAATGTCTCTCATGAGGACCCGAGAAGTTATTACTCGGTATCGGATCGTATGGCTCAAGAAATCCCAGGTGCTTTCAAGCCAGATCAATACAGCAACCAGAACGGGCCACTGTCTCACTACGAAAGCACCGGACCTGAGATCTGGGCTGATACCAAAGGTAAGGTCACGCACGTTGTGATTGGTGTTGGAACCGGTGGAACTGTTTCAGGTACTGGAAGGTATTTGAAGGAAGTTAGCTCTGGAAAGGTAACAGTTATAGGCTGTGACCCAGCCGGCTCGGTATTCAGCAATGGCTCGGGGCGGCCATATCTTGTCGAGGGTGTTGGCCGTGGTGACGATTTTGTCCCTGAAGCTTTCAATCCATCAGTCGTGGACAAGATAGTTCCGGTTCCAGACCTAGAGACATTCATGATGACTAGGCGATTAGCTCAAGAAGAAGGGTTACTGGTTGGCCCAAGCTGTGGCATGGCAGTTGCAGCTGCACTTAAGGTAGCTAAAGATTTACCTAAAGATGCAGTTGTGGTTGTCATTCTGCCTGATGGCGGTAGAGGTTATTTGGCTAAAGTCTTCAATGACAACTGGATGAGAACCTACGGTTTTATGCCAAGACTAGACACAGCAGTTGAAGACTTAGTAAGCGGGACTGTCCAAGAACCAAACTTAACTCAGGTAACAATGAACACTACAGTTCAAGATGCTTTGGCAACTGGAGCATCAATCATGGTGGTATTTGATAACAAACCACCGGTGCGTGTTGGTGAAGTTATGGGAGTTGTTCGTAGATCGAACCTAGCCAATG
>RHAS01000225.1 GCA_010028615.1 Actinomycetota bacterium | reverse complement strand
ACCCTCAGCCGGTGTTAGATCGCCTAATCGCTGTTGTTTCGCAGCAAAAACAGGGCTAGACTTCTAAAGGTTCGTTTTGAACCACATCCCTTATCCATCGCTGGGTGATTCAGGCCTGAAAAAGCCAGGATTGTTCGGCCCGAGTAAAAATAGAACGAGATTATTTCTCTATGACAGAATCAACCAAAGCAACCAACTCGGTTGCAGTAAACGACATCGGCTCAGCTGAAGAGCTTCTTGCAGAAATCGAAAAAACACTAAAATCTTTCAACGACGGAGATCTGATCTCTGGAATCGTTGTCAAGATTGACCGAGATGAAGTACTTCTAGATGTCGGTTACAAAACTGAAGGTGTAATCCCTTCACGCGAACTCTCAATTCGTCACGACGCAGACCCATCAGACATCGTTAGCGTCGGTGACTCCATCGAAGCCTTAGTCCTAATGAAAGAGGATAAAGAAGGCCGCCTAATCCTTTCTAAGAAACGTGCACAGTATGAGCGCGCTTGGGGCGATGTTGAAAAGATCAAGGAAAGCGACGGAGTCGTTACCGGTCTTGTTATAGAAGTTGTCAAGGGTGGTCTGATTGTAGACATCGGTCTGCGTGGATTCCTTCCAGCCTCACTTATTGAATTGCGCAGGGTAAGAGACCTAACTCCTTACCTTCACCAAACCGTTGAAGCAAAGATTCTTGAACTTGATAAGAACCGCAACAACGTTGTGCTTTCTCGTCGCGCCTTGCTAGAAGAGTCACAGACCGCGAACCGCACAACCTTCCTAGCGGATCTTGCAAAGGGTCAGATTAGAACCGGTGTGGTCTCGTCAATTGTTAACTTCGGAGCATTTATTGATCTAGGTGGTGTAGACGGTCTAGTCCACGTTTCTGAGCTTTCTTGGAAGCACATCGAGCATGCAAGCGAAGTTGTTGAAATCGGGCAAGAAGTTACAGTCGAGGTTCTTGAAGTTGATTCAGAGCGCGAGCGAGTTTCGCTATCGCTCAAATCAACCCAGGAAGACCCTTGGCAGGTATTTGCTAGAACTCACGCAATTGGACAATATGCACCAGGTAAAGTCACCAAGATTGTTCCATTCGGTGCATTCGTTAGAGTTGCCGATGGTATCGAGGGTCTAGTACACATATCAGAACTCTCTTCAAAGCACATTGACCTAGCCAGCCAGGTGGTCACTGTGAACCAGGACGTTTTCGTTAAGGTCATCGACATTGATCTTGACCGCAGAAGAATCAGTCTTTCGCTCAAGCAAGCAACCGAAGAAGTTGACCCGAACGGAACTGATTTCAACCCAGCGCTATATGGTCTGGCACAGGACTTCGATGACCAAGGAAACTACAAGTATCCTGAAGGATTCGACCCAGCCACAAGCGAGTGGAAGCCTGGTTTCGAAGAAGCTAAAGCTAAGTGGGAGAAAGAATACGCAGAAGCTCACGCTCGTTGGGAAGAGCACAAGAAGCAGGTTGCTGCTGCTCGTGAACTAGAAGCGACCCTTCCTGATGCAAAGCCAGAGGAGTCAAACTCTTCTAGTTCCGCATCCGAGGGAATCGACGAGAGCGCCGGAACACTTTCTCAGGACGAGTCTTTGACCGCCTTGAAAGAAAAACTCGACGAGGCTCAATAAAACGTAAGCAGTTACGGGGTTGGGCTTTAGCTCAACCCCGTTTTTGCTTGTCAAGTTAGGCTTATCTCATGTTTTTGATTGGGCTCACCGGTGGAATTGCTGCGGG
>RHAS01000224.1 GCA_010028615.1 Actinomycetota bacterium | reverse complement strand
GTCACTTGCTTGGGGTTACATCGTTTATCTTGTTTGGAAGTTAGTTCCGGGCAAGGCTAGCGCTGAAGTAAAGACTGCGATCAGAAACATGAAACGCTTTGTGATTTTCGGCTGGTCGATCTATCCAATTGGTACTGCGGTTCAAGAATTCCTGCAGCTAAACCAGTCTGACGCAGCAAGTTTAGAGTTAGGGATTTGTCTAGCCGCGATTATTTATGTCGTTGCCGATGTTGTGAACAAGGTCGGTTTCGGAATCGTTGCAATGCAGGCTTTGAAAAAGAATTAACCAATGGAACTTAGCCTGGTTGCATTTTTGCAGTCGGGCTATTTTTCTAATATCTGATCTTCAATTTCGCCGTCTTTGTCTCGATTCAAGGCGGCCAATCTTCTTGGAGCTTCACCGCGTAATCTTCTTCTATCTTGCGAAATGTTCCAAAAGACTGCGCCTAAAGCCATCAGCCCGAAAATTATCCACTGAAATGCGTAGCTGAGGTGATTACCTTCAGAAAGCTGTGGTTTACCTAAATCAACACCCCGATTTAGTTCTGGCTGCTCTGTTGCCAGTCGACCATAGCTCTGTTTGTAAACGCTGCTTGCAGTTAGGAGCAGACTTGCCTTCGGGATATCTATGTTCGGCAATTGTCCAGTTGGCGCTTGCCTTGCATCAGGTGACTCCGAAGATCTCAATCGAATTATCACGGTTCGAAACGATGAATCGACATCAGGAATTGCATCAGGTGAGTCTTGATTGATGCCAGTTGGTAACCAACCCCGCTCAATCCAAATGATGGTGCCGTTTGTCATTTCAAAAGCAACCAATTGCAAAAAGCCGGGTTGGCCATCGTATGGCCGGTTTCTAATCAACAGTTTTGTCTGCGGAAGATAGCTTCCTTCAATTACAACTGGTCGAAACTCTAAATCACTTGTCCATGGTTCATCAAATGTCAAAACTTCATTTATTGGGGCAGGTTCCAGCTCAAAATTCAGGTTGATAGCTTGATTGGCTTTTACAACTTCTGCCTGACGGGCAAATTGCCACTGCGATAAAAACCAGCAAGCCGCCGAGAAGACTGCCGCAGTTAGGATCCAAGAACTCCACCTAGCAATATTGGCCCGCTTAGTCATCGCCAGAGTCAGCCTTCCTAAAAGCATCCGCATTAATTGAAAGTGTTGGCGCTTCGACTCGAGAAGCTTTGTTTGATGACCTGGCACTACCTTCATTGGCAATGATCACAGCGAAGTATGGAAGAAAGATTGCTCCAATTGCAAAAACTACAGTCAGCCAACCCAAAGGAACTACAACGGCTAACAAAATGCAGATTACACGGATAACCATGGCAACCGTATATTTCAGGAATCTTGCTCTACGGTCCTGATCTGGGGCAATTTCGACCGACGTTACTGACTGACGTTTGGTCAACTTGCCCTCCTAGATAACTTCGCAATACAAGCCTAGATATAGACTTGAACCAATTCAGACCAAATTGTTCAATTCACCTAAAGGCGTAAAAATGTCTCGAGTAGTTCTGGTAACCGGAGGAAACCGAGGAATCGGTAAGTCAATAGCGGAAACTTTTATAGCTGCAGGATACAAGGTAGCGGTCACAGTTAGATCAGGGGAGGGACCAAGCGGATCGCTTAGCGTCAAGGCTGATGTCAGGGATGCCCAATCACTGGATGCCGCCTTTGCTGAAGTTGAGCAAAAGCTAGGTCCAATTGAGATTCTGGTAGCCAATGCCG
>RHAS01000223.1 GCA_010028615.1 Actinomycetota bacterium | reverse complement strand
GGCTGAAATGAAGGTTGAACCAGCCCTGAGGAAGTAGATCTAGAGCATCACGCCTAAGTATTGAACCATAAGCGACAACGATGGCCAAATCAGCCTTGAGGTCTTGAATTTGAGCTAAAGCAGAAGTTTCTAACTTATTGCTCTTAATAACTGGGATGCCCTTGAGGGTAGCAAAATCCGCTACCGGTGAGGCAGTCTTGATCCGCTTTCTTCCAGTAATCGAATCCTCTCTTGTTAGGACTCCAACCACATCGTGCCCAAGGTTAACCAATCCGCCAAGTACAGTAACGGCAATACTGGGCGTACCGGCAAAGAGGATTTTCATAACTTAACTACACCACAATTTAGATGGCGTTGGCATCATCCATGCGGACATGGAATAGCCTTTGACCTGGCAATTTCGCTCTACTTTTTGAGGAGATACTGGTTAAAAGGCTGCGAAGTGAACTACTTACGATTGCAGCGTTTGAGTAATTGAAGCAGAATGCGATTCGGTCCGCTTCTGGAATGACAATTGGCGTGATGTCATCTGCCAAGGCATCTCTTAGTCCTTGTTTTAGTAACTCAAGATCAGTTGCGCTGATGCTTGAAACAGAAGCAATTCTTCGAGTTGGTGGCAGCCCCAATTCTGTCCGCTCCAGGAAATCTTCTTTCATTGCAGTGTAGAAGTCCATCTGCCCCATCAAAGTAGCCAGACGGTCTGTTAGCCCGACAAACACCACAACCCCGTCTTTAGCGACTTTTTCTGCCGCGTTCGCCCAGAAAAGTAATGACCTTTCTAAAGCTCTTAATTTCGGCGCTCCAACCATGCTGAAGGCATCAGTTAAAACAACATAGCGATACCCACCTGCGACTTCAGGTTCGGATCCAGGTGTTGCAATAACCAAATTTGGTCCGACATCAATTTCAGTAATTCTCTCCTCTGCACTGGAATGAATAACATTCGCCTCCGGGAAAGATTTCTTCAGCCATTCCACCATTGCTGATGAACCAGTTCTAACGATACGAATTCGTCTTTCACCGCAGCTACAAGGAGGCAGTTCTCCAGAAGCTTTGCAAGATCTGCAACGGAATTTCCTCTGCGGGTCTATCCAAATACGTGCACTGCAGTTACACACTCTCAGATTGGAGCATTTGACACATGCAACTGCAGTAGCGTAACCAAGATTAGCTATTTGCACTAAAACTGGGTGATTAGCCTTTAGTGCGCTCGCGATAGCAGAATAAGTTCCCTCTTCTAGTCGGTCTTTGGATTCGGTGACTTTAACGGCTGGCCGTTCGGAGGCCTCGCTAATGTGCTTCAGATAGCCAAGTTCGACAAGCCTAACCACTTCAGAGCTAGGGCTAAGGCTTGTGAATATTAAATCGCAACCCTCAAGGCTCTGCCTGATTAGAGCAACATCGCGGGTATTCCAGTATGGAGAACTTGGATCAGTATGCGAGTCGTCTCCGTCATCAAGTACAAGTAGTGCACCGAGATGAGCTGAAGGTAGGAATATTGCTGACCGCAGACCCGCAAATACTCCAGGAGAGGACGTGGCTTTTAGGTAAGTGAGATAGTTCTCACTTTCCGTATTTCCAGAATGGATAACTTGGAGAAGATCGCGCTGGCCGATAAGACTCATCGCCTTTTCAAAATTCTGCAAATCCCTGAAATCGGGCAAAGCTACTAATACGCTTAGATTCTTCTTTGCGTACTCCAGCGACATCTGAGCAAAGGTAATTGCCCAGTTCGGTAACTCGCCCACTCGAGTCGCAGCCGGCTGGAGG
>RHAS01000222.1 GCA_010028615.1 Actinomycetota bacterium | reverse complement strand
TTACAGTCGTTATCGTGCTTACCCTACACACACTCACCCAAGAGCGACGGCGAGCTAGCCGAGCAGATACAGAGTACCGGTACAGTAGACTCAATAGTGGATCGATAACCCTCATCACAGTACGGTAGGATAGAGAAAGGTGTCAACTTTGCTGTCACGCGAGCTCTGCGAGCTTATAGGTCGTAGGCGCTGTATTTGGTAAAATTTTTGCGGCGCAGGCTTCGCCTGATACGGGTCGCAGATGGTCCGTTGGTAATACCACGGTGTGGATTGACTCTGCTCTGGATCATGCTATAATTGTGCTATGACTCCGGGAGAACAATTACATCACAAAAAGTTGGCTGAGCTGGCACAGAACATTCGCTGGCGCAATCAAGCCATTCTCTTGTTCGTCTCTGTCACTGTGATAGAAGTGGTGCTGTATCGTACGAGTTGGAACCTGCTGTGGCTACTGCTATTGTTTCCATGGTATTGGCTACTGCGACAATGCCTACACTATCAGCAGGAGGCTGTGTTGGACTGGCAGTTCATACATCTGATGCACCCTCGTTTTCGCGATGTGGATTCAGTGTTCCATATACCAGTGCCGCTGTCCCTCAAACCACTGGAATTTCCCCCAGGATTTTGGGCAGATCGAAAGCCCACACGGAAGAGCCGCGGAGACCAATAGTCGTTATATCTGTATAAAGTTAGGGTCGAACTCGGCTTCACTGCTGTCCACACAACGAATCAGGACATCCACGATCGCTAAATCGGGATACTTTTTAGATGATTTTAACATGGTGTCTCTCTTCACATCTGCCGCTGACTCGCATTCCGCGATAGTAGCATATTGTCTCAGTGGTGATTCCTGCATGGTGGAAGTGTAGGGGTATCCGTCCGGATCCAGATGGAACAGCATGATCAGCATGATGAAGGATTTCATGCTGGTATTTATAGACAGGATGGATTAACTTAGATACAGTCCGTATAGGTATATGATCAACAGTCCCGAGTTGATGGCCACCAGGTTCCACTCACGGATCCTATAACCCCAGGCAAGATACAGGACTGCGCCTGCATTCAGTAGATAGATGTTTAAGGGATCGATGCGTAGACTGGTGCAGAGTGCTCCTGACAGAGTCACCCCACAGGCCAGCCATTTTAGGTAAAAGTTGATGCTCTTAGAAAGCATGATGTTCAAAGCGATTCAACACAAGATCACTCAAACGAGTTCTGCCCAGACTATTGCACAGTCCCATGATATAGCCCAGATCGTAGGCCACATCGGTTTCCGCCATCTGCTGATAATCTCTCTTTAGATCCCAGATCACACTGGCCAGAGTCTGCCTTGTGTTCATGCCACCCTTGGTCGTTATTTTCATTCTAACCTCCCGTTGTTATATGCTTTATAATACGATATTTTGGCGAAAAGTCTACCTGTTTTTGGTGCTTTTTTTACGGCGTTTTCGGGTGGGTTTTTGATAGTTCATATTGAAATCTCGCATGGTGGCCACTCGAATATGATCAATGATCAGGCGCCATATTTCCCCCTCGGACTCAGTATAACTCTTCTCAATCAACCACTCGTGCTCAGTGGGTTCCAGAGTGCCATTCTTCAGCATATAATCGATCTGCTCGCGAACTCGGCGATTGTGCTCGCCTGTTAATCGGTTCCAAAATTTCTGCTGGTTGGGTTTCAATTGTCGTTTCATCTCCCGTATTTACGGTGCTGACCGGGGAGATCAGCACCGCTTCACTTGTTAGGGAGGTAGTGAAGCTCTATAAAAT
>RHAS01000221.1 GCA_010028615.1 Actinomycetota bacterium | reverse complement strand
GTTATACCAACCGCGACAGCCGCAGTAGTGCCTATCGTATTCCTCTTGCGGTGCTAACGAAGCCATTGGTCTAAAAGCATCAGAGTAAGTTTCTGAATCGCATGGATAACCGAGGAATTGGCTGTAAGCCCCGAACCAAATACAACGCGACATTCGAACTGTGTCTAAAGTTATATCGCTTGCTTTTATTTTGTCTAAGATTTGAACGTATGCGTGAGCCGCGTCTTTGTATTCACGAAATACCTCAAAGATAATCGGGTCGTAAATAACGTGTTCGCATTGAAGCCGCCACTCTCCGTCAAAGTGTCGCATAGCAACATTCCATTGCGGCATATTTGCGTAGGCAGGGGAAGAAACTTCTATCTCAGTCTCGTTCATGCTCGCGCCGCTTTCTTTCCAACTCCGTCATGTGAAGCGTTAGGGCATAACCGATTATGTCCACAGTTGTATCCGTCTTTGGCGAATTGACCCGCCGCGCTAACTTCATACCTATCATGCACAAACTGACCTGCTCTGCTGTTACAGGAACGCCTAAGATTACTTCCCATATCTTTGCCGCTCGCGTTAAGTTATCTAGCGGGTGTCCGTAGTCAGCGTTGCGGTCTTGGGAAACTACCTCTGCGGCATACGCGGCAATATCTCTAGGGTCGTCTAAATTCATAATCTCGGTATCTCCCAGTCGTTTGGTTGCGTCAAAGAGAGCGGTAGCGTTCCTTGCGGCATACCTGACTTCTTTGGTTCGTACAAGGCTAACAATATTGCTTCGGCGCGGTCTGGAGAAGATATGCCTCGGCGTTTTATGTCTGCCTTGCTTTCAATCTTGATTCTGCCAGATGAGTCTGACGCGTACATTGGTCCGCTAAGTTGCGCCAGCGTTCTTTGGTCTGCGTCTACTCGGATAGTTTGGCTTCCGTCTGGCGTAGGTTGTAGAAGTGTTCGCCCGTTCCACCACATCTCAGCGCGTTGATTTGTAAAGCGCGTGGACTCCCGAGCCTTTTCCGAAACATTGACCGCGATTATCTCGGCATTGTGTAATTGTTCCGAACCCCAAGTACGAAGCGTAGAAACAACTCCCCAACCTAAACCGATAGAGTCTACTTTTACCCTTACCCTGCCCCCGTAATTTTTTTCTTTATGAACTGCTTCGGCTTGACGGATTTGCTCTAAAACAATTCCCGCAACATCAACGGCGTTAGCATTGGCTTGCCCTGAACTCTTATGGCGAAGCGTACAGACCATACCCTCAGCCCACGCTATTGTGAACTCATCTCCGCCGTCAGAGGCTACGTCAACGCCGATTCGGATAGCCCCAAGTTCCGCCCCTTGGTTATCCATACTTTGTTCAATCCAAGCAAGAGGGATAACTTTGTTAGCCACTTGTCTAGGGAAGCGAGCATGAACACGGGCTTCTACGAACGCAGACCCCGTACCGAACTCGGTAGTAACTTCATTGACCCACTCATGGTTTACCAAATGCTCATTGACTTTATGTAAGGTCACTGTGGCAGGGCAGGAGTGGCAGATACCTGCTTCTTCCCCTGTGAAGTTTGGAGTAGATGAGGCTGGAATAGAAATCGTGTTGTACAACTCTGAACCACAAATGCGCTCGAACCAACTACCTTCTTGGTCTGTCGGTGGGTTTCCTAAAACTAAAAGTCTTGTATGTCCACCCGTCATAAGTGCTTCCAATGCCGCACCGAGAGTATGCGAGATACCACCTGCTTCATCAACTACGACTAAAAGGTGCGGGGCGTGAATACCTTGAACCGC
>RHAS01000023.1 GCA_010028615.1 Actinomycetota bacterium | reverse complement strand
AGAAAAGTTGCTCTACGGCCCCATCGTTTAGCGGCCTAGGACGCTGCCCTCTCACGGCAGTAGCGCGGGTTCAAATCCCGCTGGGGTCACCAATTCCGCCAAGCATTTGCTGGCGGAATTATTTTTAGGACACAGGCTAGGGTTTAACTGATGCAGCTAACCGAATTTCAACCGCAGGCTGTCCGCTCTTTAGCTAGTGGACTTATCGATCAGGTCTGTTTTGTCCCGCACCTACCAACTCCAGGCGGTGATGTGCTTGCTACCAAGACTTTCAACCAGGTCGGTGGGGCACTTAATCTAGAGGCTACGGTAAGTCGTTTGGGGTTACCCGCTATTCACTGCACCCCGCTCGGTCAAGGCCCTCGCGCCGATCAAATCCGAGAGGCCATGCGTCGAGAGAATGTGGCAATTGAAGCTATTGAAGATTATTCGCATGGAGATAGCGGCCTTTGCATGACTTTTGTTGAGCCTAATGGACAGCGCAGTTTCGTCACCCAGAGCGGAGCCGAAGGACTTAGGGATTTTCGAGAGCTGGAACGGTATGACTATTCGGCCGATGACTGGCTAGTAATCTACGGCTACGAGCTGGTTTATCCAACATCAAGAGATGCTTTCAAGCAACTCTTCGAGTCGGGGATGATCAAAAGCAAAATTGTCTTTGATCCAGGTCCTACCACCTCGGAGCTCTCCGAGTTTTTCCTAACCTGGCTAGGTAAAAATGCAACACTAATTTCTTGTAATCAGAGTGAGTATCAAAAACTTGCCCCTTATCTATCTCCAGAACCCTGGCTACTACTTAGAAAAGGTGCCGATGGGGCAGAGCTGCATCACAGCGGTCAACTAATTGCCAGTGCTGACGGAAGAAAAGTTCCGGTGGTAGATACTAACGGCGCGGGAGATATTCACACCGGTGCTTTTTTAGCTGCCCTTGCCGCTGGTAATTCGGCTCAGGAATCACTCGAGTTAGCCTGTCGCGCTGCCGAGTTTTCAATTCAGCTTGAAGGCGGCTGTACTGGCCCTACTTGGCCGCAGCTACTTGAGCTGCGTTAGATTTTCTTCCAAGCGTTACTGAAAGTAGTGCAATCGTAATTACCGGTAGCAGTGCAAATAGGTTCAAACCAGCAAAAGCAACCGCAGCCAAAATACTTCCAGCAATTGCCCCACCGGTTGCCCCAGACAGATTCATCAGCGAGTCGCTTACTCCCTGCACGTTGGTTTTCTCATCGGCAGGTAAAGACGATGACAGCAAGGCGGACCCGGCAACAGTTGAAGCCGACCAACCTAGACCAAGTAGGGTCAACCCGATTGTTACTAACCAGCGATTGTCTTGACCAAAGCCAGCCGTGGCCAAAGCTGCTAGGTAGGTAAGTTGACCTATTACTATCATCGGAATTTTGCCAACTTTGTCGGCAAGAATTCCCATCACCGGCGATAAGGCATACATGCCAGCGATATGAAGACTGATGGTGAATCCAACAACAACGATGTCGTAGCCGAGATCCTGCATGTGAACCGGGGTCATGCTCATCACCGAAACCATCACCATGTGAGATAGCGCAATGCTCATCACCGCATAGCGCGCCAGTGGATTTTGCTTCAAGGTAGACAGCGCAGTCTGAATAGAAATCTTGTGTTTTGGTGTTCCAGCGTCAGCTTGAATTTGCTGGGCAAATTTCAACGGATCAGGTTTGAGTCCAAACCAAAAAACAGCTGTTGAACAAATCTGGGCGGCAACCGTGAATAGAAAGGGTCCGGTGAGAGTTGGCATACCAAGAATATGTCCCAGTGCTTCACCAGGGCCAAATAGGTTAGGCCCGGTAACCGCACCTACGGTGGTAGCCCATACCACTAGACCAATTGATCGACCGGTCTTGCCAACCACCGGAATGTCAGTTGCTGCAAAGCGTGCCTGCAAGCCGGTAGCTGATCCGGCACCGAGCAGAAATATTCCAAGAAGTAATAGTGGGAAGAATCGTATTGTTGCGGCAAGAATTACCAGCATTGCTCCGCTGATGGCAAAGGCCGCACCGATAGCTAAGGCAGGGCGACGCCCCTTGGCATAGGCGAGCCTCGAAAGCGGGATGGCCCAGAGGGCTGCTCCAAGGGTGCTGAAAGTGGCGGCAGCGCCTGCCCAAGCTTCAGTTCCGCTTAGATCGCGGGCTAAAAGTGAGCCAATTGAGAGCACAGAACCAAGCCCAAACCCGCCTAAAACCTGGCCAAGGGCTAAAACCCTTATAGTTCTGCGGTGAATTTGCTCAATATTGCTCACTCTGCCAATCTACGCCACGCTGGTAAACTTGAGGTTCAACCTCGTTAATAGGTGTCCAAAGATGGCCGAAAAACCCCTAACCCTTGCCGAAAAGATTTGGCGAGACCACCTGGTGGTCAAGGGTGAGTCAGGCGCACCCGATCTGCTTTACATCGACTTACACCTGGTGCACGAGGTAACTAGCCCGCAGGCTTTTGACGGGTTGAGATTGGCAGGACGTCAGGTTAGAAGACCTGATTTGACCATCGCCACCGAGGATCACAACACCCCAACCATTGACATCGATAAGCCGATCGCCGATCCAACTAGCCGAACCCAGATTGAAGCGCTCAGGCATAACGCCAAGGAGTTTGGCATAAGAATTCACTCGCTGGGAGATATTGACCAGGGAATCGTGCACGTTGTCGGTCCACAGTTAGGGCTTACCATGCCAGGAATTACCGTGGTCTGTGGTGACTCCCACACATCCACCCACGGTGCCTTTGGGGCTTTGGCCATGGGTATTGGCACCAGCGAGGTGGAGCATGTCTTAGCCACCCAAACCCTTCCCTTGGCACCATTTAAGACCATGGCAATAAATGTTGAGGGGACTCTTCGGGAAGGTGTAACTGCCAAAGACATTATTCTTGCTGTGATTGCGCAGATTGGCACCGGTGGTGGCCAGGGTTATGTTTTGGAATACCGCGGAAGCGCAATTAGAGCGCTATCCATGGAAGGCAGAATGACAATCTGCAATATGTCCATAGAGGCGGGGGCAAGAGCTGGAATGGTAGCCCCAGATGAAACTACATTTGCTTATTTGAAATCAAGACCGCATGCCCCGACTGGAAATAACTGGGACGAGGCAGTTGAGTACTGGAAATCTCTGGTTACCGATGAGGATGCAGTTTTTGATAAGGAAGTATTCCTCGATGCTTCTGCGTTAGACCCGTTTGTAACTTGGGGAACAAATCCAGGTCAAGGTGTTTCACTAAATGATGTTGTTCCAGATCCAGATAGCTTCAGCGATCCTAATGAGCGAGCCGCGGCAATCAGGGCACTGGAATACATGGATCTCAAACCAGGTATCAAGATGAAGGACATCCAAGTCGATACGGTGTTCTTAGGTTCATGCACCAACTCAAGAATTGAAGATCTACGCGCTGCAGCCAAAATAATTTCGGGTAAGAAAAAAGCTGACAACATCCGCATGATGGTAGTTCCAGGATCGCAAAAAGTTAGATTGCAAGCTGAGCAAGAAGGCTTAGATAAAATCTTCAAAGATTTTGGTGCAGAGTGGCGTTTTGCCGGTTGCTCGATGTGTCTAGGAATGAACCCAGATCAACTTGCACCAGGCGAGAGAGCAGCATCAACATCAAATAGAAACTTTGAAGGTCGTCAAGGCAAGGGAGCTAGAACCCATCTGGTATCGCCACTTGTTGCCGCAGCAACAGCGATAAGAGGAACCCTATCCGCCCCAGCAGATTTGGGGGATAACTAATGGAGAAGTTCAGCGTCTTTAGCGGTGTTGCGGTGCCACTTAGAAGATCAAATGTGGATACGGACCAAATCATTCCAGCGGTGTATCTAAAGCGAATCACCAAATCGGGTTTTGAAGATGCGCTTTTTGCCTCCTGGCGAAATGACCCAGAGTTTGTCCTGAATCAACCAGCCTTTGCCAAGGGCCAAGTACTAGTTGCCGGGCCTGATTTTGGTACTGGGTCTTCTAGGGAGCATGCTGTTTGGGCATTGCGTGATTATGGATTTAGAGTCGTGCTTTCACCTAAGTTTGCAGATATTTTCCGCGGCAATGCAGGCAAACAAGGCCTAGTAACCGGTCAGATCAGTGAAGCAGATGCTGAACGGCTCTGGGTTGCTATAGAGGCAAATCCCGGTGTTGAAATCACCGTCGACCTAACCACCAAGGTCGCTAGGTTAAAAGATATCTCGGTTAGTTTTGAGATAGATGAATACACGAGGTGGCGTTTGTTGGAAGGTTTAGATGACATCGCGCTTACCTTGACCCACCAACTAGCGATAGACGAATTTGAAAAGCGACGTCCAGCTTGGATGCCGAAGACATTACCAGCGAGGAACTAGATGAGTCAGATAAAAGTAGACGGTGGCAAAGCGCTGGTAGGTCGAGTCGATGTCCGTGGTGCGAAAAATCTAGTTACCAAGGCCATGGTCGCGGCACTTCTTGGTGAAAGCGCCAGCGTTCTAAAAGATGTCCCAAAGATTAGTGACGTTGAAGTAGTCCAACGCTTACTTGAACTGCATGGAGTCAAAATTGATTTTGATGACTCTGGGGTTATGAAACTTGATCCAACCAATGTGAAATCTGCTCGAATGGTTGACATCGATGCGCACGCCGGTTCATCCCGTATTCCTATTTTGTTTTGTGGACCACTGCTTCATCAGCTAGGTGAAGCCTTCATTCCTGATTTAGGTGGCTGCCACATTGGCGATCGTCCAGTTGATTATCACTTTGATGTATTACGCAGCTTCGGTGCGGTAATTGAAAAGCTGCCAAACGGAACTAGGTTATCTGCACCAGATGGACTAAAGGGTGCCAAAATTTCTCTGCCTTACCCAAGTGTTGGGGCTACTGAGCAGGTGCTCCTCACAGCTACCAGGGCCGAAGGATTAACCGAGCTATCCGGCGCTGCAGTCGAGCCGGAGATTATGGACCTAATCGCTATCTTGCAGAAGATGGGTGCCATCATTTCAGTTGACACCGATCGGGTGATTCGCATCGAGGGAGTTAGTTCACTAAACGGATACACCCACCGCGCACTGTTTGATCGTAACGAAGCAGCATCCTGGGCGGCAGCTGCTTTAGCTACCGGTGGCGAAATTATGGTTGGCGGAGCTAGGCAACTAGAGATGACCGCATTTCTAAACGTCTTCCGTAAAATCGGTGGCGCTTTTGAAATCGAAGATGACGGCATCAGATTTAGTCACCCAGGAGGGCAATTACAGCCGGTGGTTATCGAAACCGATGTTCACCCGGGCTTTATGACTGATTGGCAGCAACCGCTGGTAGTAGCGCTAACTCAAGCAACCGGTCTATCCATTGTTCACGAGACTGTTTATGAGAATCGCTTTGGTTTCACTGATGCGCTAAATCAGATGGGTGCCCAAATCCAGATCTACCGAGAGTGTTTAGGTGGTAACCCTTGCCGCTTTGGTCAGCGAAACTTCTACCACTCTGCTGTTATCTCGGGGCCTACCAAGCTAAGGGGAGCAGATATTAGGGTTCCTGATCTGCGCGGTGGCTTTAGCCACATGGTGGCAGCCCTTGCCGCCGAGGGAACATCAAATGTTTCTAATGTCCAGTTGATTTCTCGAGGATACGAGCACTTCCTAGACAAACTAAGCGCACTAGGCGCTTCATTTAGTTATACGGAATAATTCGATGGCCAAGAAAAGTTCTCATTCGATAAAGATGCCGGAGTTAAAACCGGGCCGTGAGATCACTCTGCAGATGCGCATCTTGGCCTTTTTTCTTCGGCCACTAGTAAGGCTCTTATACAAGGTAAATGTCACCGGCATGGAGAACCTACCTAAATCAGGTGGCTATGTCTTAGCCGCTAATCACGTGACAACAGTCGATGCCTTAGCTGTTGCCTACATGATGTATTTTCGTTTGCATCGAGCACCACACTTTTTGGCTAAAGAGGGATTATTCAAGACTCCGATTGTAGGGCCGGTACTTCTAGCTGTAGGGCAAATTCCAGTATTTCGTGGCCAACGCAACAACACAGATCCGATGGAAGCTGCATATAAAGTGCTTCGTGCAGGGCACGTGATTGGTATTTTTCCAGAGGGAACACTAACTAGAGATCCAGATCTCTGGCCGATGCGCGGTAGAACCGGAGCAATCAGGTTGGCTATTGAAACCGGTGTTCCGATTGTGCCGGTGGGTCAATGGGGAACTGAACAGGTGATGGAGACTTATTCTTCAAAGCTAAAGCCAAAACCCTGGCACAAAGTCAACATCGTTATCGGTAAACCGATAGATCTTTCCAAGTATTTTGACAAAAAGAACTCCACTGAGGATCTAGTGGCAATTACCGAACACGTAATGAACGAAATAACAAAATTGGTTGAGCAACTACGCGGTGATAAAGCCCCGACAAAACGATTTGTCCCAAGCGAACATGGTTTACCAGATCACGGCAATTTCAAAAAGTTTTTGATTCTCAAAGCCGAGAATGAGCGCAGGGCTTCATTAGGTCTTGAACCACTGCCAGCAGACGCCAAAGTCACTTTCGGCAAGATCCGCTATAAGGGTAAGGGTTAGGCGATGGCGAGAATTGCAGTAATCGGTGCGGGTTCTTGGGGAACCACTTTTGCCAAGGTGCTAGTAGATGCTGGCAATGAGGTGATGCTCTGGTCAAGAAGAGAAGAGCTAACCGAAGAAATCAATAACACTCACCGTAACGGTGACTACATTCCTGGCATCAACTTGCCAACCGAGCTTGTCGCATCAAGTGATATCAAGGCTGTGCTGGCTGGTGCCAGTCAGGTATACATCGCCGTTCCTTCGCAGAGCCTAAGGGCAAATCTAGAAGACTGGGGAAAACTTATTGAACCAAAAGCGATAGTTGTTTCGCTAATGAAAGGTGTTGAGCAGGGCTCAGGGCTTCGCATGAGTGAGGTAATTATCGATGTGCTTGGCATCGACCAGGATCAGGTCTGTGTAGTATCTGGACCAAACCTGTCACTTGAAATTGCTAGTGAGCAACCGGCTGCCTGTGTGGCGGCCTGCACCTCTAAAGAAAATGCCAAACTAGTTGCCGCAGCATCAACTAACTCATACTTCACAACTTTCACCAACAAAGATGTCATCGGAACAGAATTCGGTGGAATTTTGAAGAACCTAATTGCGGTGGCAATCGGTATCGTCAACGGGGTAGGTTACGGCCAAAACACCAAGGCCTCAATCATGACTCGCGGCTTAGCCGAGATCTCAAGATTTGCAGTTGCCTTTGGCGCAAAGAAAAAGACCATGGTTGGCCTAGCTGGACTTGGCGATCTAATCGCCACATCCGAATCACCACTCTCGCGTAATCATAAAGCTGGTGAGATGCTCGGTAAGGGCTATTCAAAACGTGAAGTGCTAAAGCGTTTATCGCAAACAGCCGAGGGACTTAGCTCGGTTGCGCCAGTATTGAGGCTCGCCTCGGCTAAAGGTGTTGCTATGCCGATTGTTGAGCAGGTGCATTTGGTAATTGAAGGCAAGATGAGCCCTAAAGATATTGGCCCTGGCCTGACCCGCGGAAACGATAGCCCAGAGGCGGAATAGTGGCAAAACTTCGAGTCGCGATCTTATTCGGTGGTGCTTCTAGTGAGCACAGCATCTCCTGCGCTACTGCAAGCGGTGTGCTATCTGCTATTGATCGCAATAAATACGAGGTGTTAGCAATCGGAATAACCCGAGATGGTGTCTTTGTTCCAGCTATCGATGATGCAAAACATTGGGCTCTTACCGAAGGGGAGTTACCAGAGGTTAAATTTGCTGGAGAAACTATCATTTGGCCTGCTGCTGGTACCAAAGAATTTTTCGTTGAGCGCGATGGCAAGAAAAGTTCACTCGGTGAAGTCGACGTGGTTTTCCCGGTGCTGCACGGACCAAATGGCGAAGATGGAACGATTCAAGGATTTATCGAACTTATTGGGCTTCCCTATGTTGGTAATGGCGTTTTTGCTAGTGCAGCAGGAATGGATAAGGAATTCTCTAAGGCCCTATTTAGCGCGGCAGGATTACCGGTTACCCCACATGTGGTAATTCATAGAGAGCAGTGGTTAGCCGATCCAGAAACGATTCTGGAAAAAGTAAAGCAGCTTGGGTCACTACCAATCTTCGTAAAGCCAGCCCGAGCAGGTTCATCGGTTGGAGTTTCTAAGGTTTCGAATATGGCAGATTTTGCAGCTGCCCTTGAAGTTGGTTTTAACGAGGACAGTAAGGTAACAGTAGAAAAGGCTCTGGTAGGTAGAGAGTTGGAATGCGCTGTGCTCTCAGTTATCGGATCACAAAAACCTAGAGTTTCAGTTGCCGGTGAAATCGTGATTCGCACTGGTGAGTTTTATGATTTCGATGCTAAGTATCGAGATGCCAATGCGGCAGAACTTATCTGTCCAGCTAATTTAACTGAAGAAGAATTGGCAGAGATGCAAAAGCTTGCTGCCAGAGCTTTTAGAGCGTTAGGTTGCTTTGGTTTAGCTAGGGCTGATTTCTTTCTAACCAAAGACGGTTTCTTTGTAAACGAACTGAACCTGATGCCAGGATTCACCCCGATATCGATGTATCCAAAATGTTGGCAGGCCTCTGGTGTGGAGTATCCCGATTTGATCGATCAGCTTATTCAGTTAGCTTTTCACAGGGATTAGCCAAGACACTGTTTGGTCTTTTTCGTAAATTGCACAGCCAACCCTAGATCTTCCAGCACGGTAGCTCCAGAAACTTTAGTGGAATCAACCGTGACGACAGTAGCCGGTGTTCTACCAAAACTGATAAACCGATAAGTAGGCTTATCGCTTTCATCGACTAGCCAGTCGACATCGCCTGCCGTGATACATGGCAGGGCACTGATTTCCACTGGTTCCAAGCCGCAGGTGAGACTGACTGTTACCGGTTCACCCCAAGCGGCCGTGGACTGGCTTGAAGTTACCCGCTTTTGCTGGCTTGCAGTTTCACTGGGAAGCCTAACCATTACCTCAGCACAGTAAGGGTTATTGGCATCCTCGGCTGGATCCATAACCACGGTCGCGGAACAACCGGTTAAAAGTAATAAAAGTGGCAAAAGGCGAAATAACTTCATCCTAAACAGGCTACCTTTTAAAGCGTGTCAGATAAAACTTTGGCGGAACTAGGCGAGAGCGAGTCGCTAAGCTAGGAGGGGTGAGGTCCATGACTATTGCCAACTACCTAGAAGCTTTTGCTGATGGGTTATCTCAAGCACTGACTGAACTTGCCCCAACTGCTTCAGTGGTCGGCGGCGATTTAGCCAGCTCAGAGAAGGTCTTTATTTCGGTAACAGCCCACGGCGACCTTGAGGGTAGAGCGCCTGTGTTGCGCTCTGGAGCAAAGGTAGGGGATTTGCTCGCTGTTGGTGGAACCCTAGGCAAGGCAGCTGCCGGTTTAGCTCTTTTGACTGAAGGCGGTTCTGCAGCGGAGGCATTTGATGATCTTGTTTCGTTTCAACTAAGACCAAGACCTCCAATTGAACTTGGTGTTTTAGCCGCAAACAACGGTGCAACAGCGATGTTAGATATTTCAGACTCGCTGGTGAAGGATGCCTCTCGGATAGCTGAGCAATCTAAAGTTTGCTTGTCTATCAACAGTTCAGATTTACTCGGCTTTCAAGCAGTGCTTGAGCAAGCCGCCCAAAGATTAAACCAGCCGGCTTTAGATTGGGTTCTTTTCGGTGGTGAAGACCACGGCTTACTGGCTACTTTTCCAAGCTTGGAGTTAGTGCCAAAGGGGTTCAAAGTTATTGGAAAAGTAATCGCCAAAAAGGATCACTTTGTCGAACTCGATGACCAAGCAATTGACCCAAGAGGTTGGGATTCGGTTACCGGTTAGGTCGCTTCTGGCTTAAGTTCCGGCATGAAGTTGCGGGTTGAGTGTAATTCCAGCAC
>RHAS01000220.1 GCA_010028615.1 Actinomycetota bacterium | reverse complement strand
GCGCCTAGTTCTGGGTCAACATCAAACATTGAATTTACAGCGTATTTGCAGGCTGTCCCGACTCTTTCTACCAGTCAGGAAGGTAGGGCATTGATGGCCGAGTTTTCAAGAGCCAAAGCCACAAGAGATGCAAAACTTGCAGATTATGCAAGAAAGCTAGCAAGAGAAGACAAGTATTCTGAAGAAGCTATGATGGCATATGACGAAAGTCTTGGCCCTGTTATGACTGAAAGCATGAGAGGAAAATTCTCAACACTCACAGCAAAGCCAAGCGGAGCCGCTCCTGCGACTCCTGGCGTTAGAGATTTTACAACTGGAAGGTAATAGGTGGCGTCATGGCGAAACAAATTCGTCTAAGCAACGGCGAAGTTGCATTGTTTGATGATGATGCTTCTGATGCTTTTATTAACAAGACACTAAAAGATGAGGGCTTGCAACGCGCTGATACCGGGGTGTTAGCAAAAATCAATGAACCGATAGTTTCCGGCGCTGCGTCAATTTTAGGATTGCCTGGAGCATATAAAGCGGGTGTTACTGCTTTAGAGACTAGGCTAGAAAAGTTGATAGGCGACATTATTGGGAAGCCTGTCACTAGACCAATTTCAGAAGTTTTGCCTGAGTCTGCTAGACGTACAGATATTTTGTCTTATGCTCCGACACCTTCTGAAATTCAAGAAGCTGCCAGGACAGCAGGTATCCCAATGGCTAGGGCAGAAAGCCTCCCTGGTCAAGCATTACAAAACTTTATTCGC
Organism: Actinomycetota bacterium; assembly: GCA_010028615.1. Lineage (GTDB taxonomy): Bacteria > Actinomycetota > Actinomycetes > Actinomycetales > Microbacteriaceae > Rhodoluna. Next base: position 1,048 of record RHAS01000220.1, on the reverse strand, counting down.
AATCTTGTCGCTACACCAGTACCAGGGGCGGCAATCCCATCTGCTTTGTCTGCTATTGGCGAAGAAGCAGTTGCTTATCCATTTCGAGGAACGCCTCAAGAACCTGCCGCAAGAATGGTCGGAGCAGTTGGGGCGCCTCTTGCCGCTATTCCGATGGCAATGCGGTCTCCAACTCAGACAATTATTCGTGAGGAGATGGCAAGGGTATCGCCTGCTGAACGAGCGCAAGCAGAAGCTCTTATGCGAGAGTCTCCTGTCCCGGTTACGCCAATAGAAGCCTTACAACGGGTTACTGGAGAGGCAAGGGGGATGGAAGCCGGTGGAATTACTAGACTTCCGCAGGCTCAACAAATGGTAGAAACGTCACGACTTGGCGGTCCTATCATGCAAGAGTACCTTGCTGGGCGTGAGGCGGCGACCAGACAGGTGTTAGAGCAACAATTCCCGCAAGTTGCTAGAGAAACGCTTGCTCTTGATGTGCAGGAAGCAGCGAAAGCCGCGCAACGTGCCGCTCAAAAAGATTTGTCAAGAGTCGGCGGTCCAGCATTTCAAGCAATAGAAGGATTGCAAGTTCCAAGAGCCGACTTTGATAATCTTATTCAAAACAATAAGATCATTGAGGACGCCTATAAATCTGTCAAACGCTTACCTGTTTGGCAACAAGAAACTGCCGGATTTCCAGAAAACTCAATTAGGTTTGTTGAGACGATTAGAAAAGAATTAAGTGATTCTGCATCTAATCTTGCGAGTTCTGGTCAGTTGTCAAAGGCTAGACTCTATGAGCAAGCCTATGATGATTTGAAGGTTCTTGCGGATCAGTCTGTTGGTGGGCAATATCAACAAGCATTGACTGCGTATCGAGACCTACGAAATATCCGCGTGCGTCCGTTAGAGGCAATGCCAATTGAGCAACTTGCTGGAACGGCAGACCCTGTCGCGCAATACGCAAGCATATTTACAAAAGAAGCAATGCAGCGAAATATCACTCCTGGCAAAGTTAGGGAGACGATGAACGCTTTGTCTGCTTCAGACCCTTCTTTGTCTAAAG
>RHAS01000219.1 GCA_010028615.1 Actinomycetota bacterium | reverse complement strand
GCGGGACTTGAACCCGCGACCAACGGATTATGAGTCCGTAGCTCTAACCGGCTGAGCTAACGCCCCCAGCCACTTCTAGATTACTGCTCTGAGCGCTTTATTGTTTTCTTCGCCCTGATAACGGTTTTCTTGACGCCTTTACGGACCTGCCGATCTACCCGCTTGGCGCGTTTGGCGACGTCAGTTCGTATTTCCTCAAGCCCGTCCTTGATCTCTCCAGAGATACGTCCCAGGGCAATCAGAGCCTGACGGCGCATACGCTGTTCCGCGCGCCTCACCGCAAGGCTTAGACGACCAATTGGCCTTGAGTATTCCTCGAGGTTGTCATCACTTTGCTGCCTAGCATCCTGGTCTCCGCGATAGAGCCCCTCGAAGATAGCTAGGGTTCGTTTGATGTCATGGCTTTGAATCAAGTGAATCGAGTTTTCTGAAAGTCGGTCGAGTTCCTTTTGGTCAGCCGTGGCCACTTTAAGAAGGCAGGCGGCGAAATCATCAACATCGTCTGGTTCAAATAGATAACCATTATCTCCGTGGTGGACTAGATGCGGTAACGCCATCGCGTTTGCGGCTATTACTGGTCTCCCCGAGGCCATCGCCTCCATCGTGGCAATTGATTGCAGTTCTGCAATCGACGGCATCGCAAAGACTGTAGCTCGCTCATAAGCTAACGGGAGTTCTTCCTCGGTTATGTGTCCGAGGAAAGTGACTCGATTTAAGACGCCGAGTTCTTTAGCTAGATCATTTAGATACTTTCGCTGTGAACCGTCACCAGCAATCTCAACCTGAAAATCAATCTCCTTAGGCAGTTTGGCAACTGCGCGTATCAGATTGTGAATATGCTTTTCCCAGTCAAGTCTGCCGAGAAACAGAACACGGAAAGGTTTATTTGTTGTTCTGGTTGGATTAGCAAACTTAGTTGCATCTATTCCACAAGAGATTGAAAGCACATTCTGAATACCAGCGGCTTCCTCGAGTAGTTCAGCTGCCCGTCTAGTTGGGGTTGTGACGTGATCAAATTTCGCCAAAACCTTGCCTGTGTCCTTCCAGAGCTTAGCTTTCACTTTTCGCTCTAGAAATTGCGGCAGGTGTAAATACTTGAGCAAGTTTTCAGGCATCAAGTGGTTGGTAGCTATTAACCTGATACCACGTTCTTTTCCGCTTTTAACGAGCACTCTACCTAGGACCATGTGCGACTGTGAATGAATTGCGTCAGGTTCGATCTCATCTAGGATTTTGTCGACGTGTTTTCTTAGCGTTAGTGGAGGAACAAATCGTAGAGTCTTGTGAATGATTAAGCGGCGGCTACGAAGACGGTGAACTGTCATTTGGACACCGTCGTGGGTTTCAGTGAAAGTCCCCCACTTATCGCTGAATGCAGGCGCTAGAACGTGAACATCGTTACCGTTTCGGACTAATCCACCAGCAAGCCTTTCGGTAAACCTTGCAGCACCATTGATGTCAGGTGGAAAGGTATCCGATGCGATCAGCACACGTAAAGGCTTACCCGGATGCCTAGTGGACTCTGCCAATGCCGAACCTACCTAAAGATTGATGGGAAATTTGAGCTTTCCTAGCCCCAGGTAAGAGTTTACCTTAGTTTGCCTTGGAGACCTGTGGATGGACTTTAGAGAGTAGATAAACGCCAATAACGGCAACCACACCGCTTGCAATAAAGCCGAACATAATCGGGACGGAAGCATTCATAGCCTCGTTCAAGACCACTACACCGATGCTAACGGCAACTAATGGGTCAATTACCGTTAGTCCAGCGACAACTAAATCTGGCGGACCAGAGGTATAGGCGTTCTGCACAAACCAAC
>RHAS01000218.1 GCA_010028615.1 Actinomycetota bacterium | reverse complement strand
TTATCCTGCTTACTGAAAAAAGCAACAATCTTTGGTTTTCCGTCTTCATCAAGTTTTGGAATTCCAGTATCTGGATCCAAGACATAAGTCTTTATAGGTAGCAATTGATCCATTGTTAGGTTGAATAAATCAGCTTCAGATTGAAGCGGTGCTTTCTTAGGCTCAACTGGTTGAGTAAGGGCTACTGCTGCAACATAGCCAAGAGCTTCAATATCCAGAACTGAGCGAGAACCTATATACGCAACCCGCTCGCGCAACTGGGCCGGACAGTTTTCGTTATTTGAACAACGAAGATCTACATCGCCTTCTGAAGCAGGCGCTAACTTGGCTCCACAATCAGGACATTTACTTGGCATTACAAAGGCCTTTTCACTGCCATCCCGAAGGTCGACAACTGGACCTAAAATTTCAGGGATGACATCGCCTGCTTTTCGGATAACTACCGTGTCACCGATAAGCACACCCTTGGCCTTGACCACATCTTGGTTATGCAACGTGGCAAACTCGATTGTTGAGCCGGCCACCTTTACCGGTTCCACCACCGCGTACGGTGTCGCCCGTCCGGTTCTACCGATTGAAACCCTGATGTCTAGAAGTTTGGTATTTACCTGCTCAGGTGGATATTTAAAGGCAATAGCCCAGCGCGGAGCTCTTGCAGTAAAGCCAAGTTCGCGCTGCTCACCAAGTGAGTCGACCTTTACCACTACCCCGTCAATCTCGTGCTCTAAATCATGCCGGTGCTCTTTGAAATTGCTGATGTAATTTATTACTTCATCGATACCTTCAATTACCTTGTATCGGTTAGAGGTCGGCAATCCCCATCCCTTTAGTAATTCATAAAGTTCACTTTGATACTTAAACGGTGCATCCGGCCAAGCACCGATACCGTGTACCAACATCTGTAGCGGTCTTGAAGCGGTAACCGCAGCATCTTTCTGACGAAGCGAACCGCTGGCTGAATTTCTTGGATTTGCAAATGGTGCTTTACCTGCTGCGACAAGGCCTGCGTTTAGCTGATCGAAATCAGCGACAGCAAAGAATATTTCGCCACGAATTTCAACTACCGCTGGAATATCTTTACCTGTTAGCTTCTGTGGGATCTGCTTTATGGTCCTGACGTTATTGGTGACATCCTCACCAACTACTCCATCTCCTCTGGTTGCTGCCGATACCAGGATGCCATTTTGATAGCGCAGATTGATTGCTAGGCCGTCAATCTTGAGTTCACAAAGAAACCGAGTGGACCCCACGCGATTAGCCCAAGCACGAAGTTCCTCATCATCGAAAGCGTTATCTAAGCTCCACATCCGCTCGAGGTGCTCAACCGGTGCAAAAGTTTCGTTGGCTGACCCTCCAACGCTTTGGGTCGGTGAGTCACCAGTGATCAGCTCAGGGTGCTTTGCCTCAAGTAATTCAAGTTCTTTCATCAACTTGTCATACTCAGCGTCGCTGATAAGAATTTTGTCTTCTTGATAGTAAGCGCGACGATGCCGATTTATCTCATCGACGAGATAAGCGATTCGTTCAGCGGGAGTTGGCACGTTATAAGCCTATTTAGCGCAGGTTAGCATTACTCGATGCTCGCCGAGCTTGTTGAAAACTCAGCCACAGCTGATACCGTTTCGTCGATGGTGGTCTGGGCCAGAACTCTGCTGCCGAGATAAATCACAGCTGTTTGACCCGGTGCGACACCAAGAATCGGCTCAGCTAGTCTGATCGTCATCTTCTCATCTGTAACTGCAACCTGGCATGGCACTTGCTCTCCATGCGCTCTTACCTGAACATGAGCTTCAAAAAACTCCTGTGCATTTTCTTTAGGCTTGCCACA
>RHAS01000217.1 GCA_010028615.1 Actinomycetota bacterium | reverse complement strand
TCGCTGTTGTAACTACCTGCGCTGTGCCTACGGGGTGAACGCTAATCCACCACGCAATTGCTCTAGCGGCGATGTGTGATTTTCCAGGAGCGTGGCAAGCGGGAACTGCTGTTCTCTTGTTCTCCTTGATAGAAGTCAGGATTTCTTTCTGCTTCGACCATAACGATTCGCCTAGCCCTTGTTCAACAAAGCCAATAGGGTCGTCTTGGTACTTTATCCATGGGTTCTCTAACTTGGCGGTGAAGTAGTTGTCTACTGCGGCGCGTTCGGCTGGACTAAGTTGTTGGAGTATCTCCGTTTTCACTTTTGGCGGTAACGTCAATAATCTCTCTAGGTTCATCAATCACCCCCATGTGCGTCATAACCTGCGTCAACTTAGCCTCTAAAGCCTCAACGCTAACTTCAACCTTGACCGCTCCGCCGCCTTCGCCAACTATCTCTGTTCGGCGTCCAAAGAAGTTAGGCTGTGTTCTTTCGAGAAACCATGCTGAGGCTTGCCATGTGCCGTTGGAAGCGGCGTTCTGGATTAGAGCCATAGCACGAACTACTGACTCACCTTTCGCCTTTTTTACTGCCTCGCATAATTCGCACAACTGGTCTAGCGAGCGGTCTGGCTTGTAGCCTTGTTCGCGGCGTTCTAACTCTCCGTTACCTTTTTCCAACCAACGATAGACAGTAGAAACATGAACTCCTGCGTAATCTGCCGCGTGTTCCATGTAGTTACCAGCGCGTAGGGCGTTGACTAACTTGGTAATGATTTCGGGGTCAGCAATTAACTTAGGCTTCCGCCCTACTTTCTTTGCTACCTTTTTCTTTGCCATAACTGCGATTATACTTCTATAAGTGCTTCTAAAATGATGTCTTTCATCTGCTTTGCGGTCTTTTTCGGGTCGTTTTCATAAGAAAGTAGACGATATGCCCCGTGTCTGTGTGCCAAATTCATAGATTTAGTCCTTCTCCCTTGAACCCATGTCGGGTTCTGAACTTTGAGTCCGTGTTCTTCCGCCCTACCAATGCGGCGGCTTTGAGCAGTTTCTTCAGGTGTATCAAGATAAAACAAGAAAAGTGTGCCTTCGCGTTTAGCGCAGTCCATAAAGCGGTCTACTGCCAAGCGGTCTCCCTCGCCAAATACCCAAGAGATAGAGCGGCGCGCCCACTCAGGATAAATCGCTTCCACATTGACTATTGCAGTATGCCCCAAAGTATCTGTGCCACTAAAAGGTTTGCGGTCTTTACCTAAGATGATTCCGTAGCCACCTAAGCCCGATTTACAAATGCGATGGGCAAATGGCTTCTCAATAAGTTCTTGCTCAGTCCAGTCCTCTAAGAACGCGTCTGCTAATGTGCTTTTACCACTCGCAGGTGAACCTACAAGGTAAATAGTTATCATACAAGTAGACCCTCCATCGCCTTTTTAGTCGGTTGCGAGCCAACTATCCAAAATAACGATTTGTTATCTCTTGCGTGAAATCGTGCGAAATCTGATGCTAAATTTGGCTCGTTTAGATAACGCAAGGCTTTACCTTCGTAAGTTGGGTGGTACTCAATTCCGTCTTGATTCCAAGGCATTCGGTCTTGATACCCTGCGTACTTTGTCGTGTGTAGGTCGTAGTTGATAACTTGAACATGACCTTGACTTCCGTTGTTATGCTTAACCTGTAGTTCAGGGTTATGCTTATAGTCGTAGTTGAAATACTTACGGATTGAAAGTCCAGTTGCTTGTTCAATGATACCTAGCCTCTCCTGAATAAAATCTAAACGATTTGGTCCTATGCCAAGCAAGGTAACTGTCTTCAGGCTTGGCGGAGCGTACTTCACAATTCCGTACA
>RHAS01000216.1 GCA_010028615.1 Actinomycetota bacterium | reverse complement strand
CTTCGCCTACCGGTGCAGGAATACGATCTTCGAAGAACCGGTGACTTGGTTTCTAGGGTTGGTTCAGATACCACCTTGCTAAGGGCCGCGCTGACTCAAGGACTCATTGATGGAGCCGGCGGTATCCTAATTTTCCTCGGTGCCGTTATCGCCATGGCCATCATCGACTGGTTACTGCTGGTGCTGACCCTAATCATGATTGCGGTAGCGGTTGCTGCTATTGGTTTTAGCTCCCGACGCATTCGATCGGCCACAACCAAAGCTCAGGAGCGGGTTGGCAATATGTCGGCCGCTGTTGAAAGAGCGCTTTCCGCGGTTAGAACCATTCGTGCTGCAAGAGCAGAGACTCGCGAATCTGAGCAAATCGAAAAAGATGCTCATGAGGCTTTTAGCCAAGGTGTGAAGATTGCTCGAATCAACGCCTGGGTAACCCCAATTGGCGGCCTTGCCGCCAACGGCGCATTCGTCGTCGTTCTTGGTGTGGGTGGTTACCGGGTAGCAACCGGCAGGCCGGAGTCACCACGGTAACCGAACCTAAAGAAGTTATCAAAGGCGTTTCATTCAAAATCAAACGTGGTTCCAGAGTGGCAATAGTTGGGCCATCAGGAGCTGGTAAGTCAACAATTTTCAGCCTGATGGAAAGATTCTACGAACCTACCGGTGGTGAAATACTTCTGGATGGCCAGACCGTGAAGTCTCTATCTAGAGCAGATCTTCGTGGGCAAATCGGTTACGTTGAGCAGGATGCTCCCGTATTAGCTGGATCAATTAAAGAAAATCTGCTGATTGGTTCTCCCGATGCAACCGATAAAGATCTAAAGCGAGTACTCGCCGAAGTCAATTTATCTTCTGTACTAAAGCGCGATAAGCGCGGCCTTGATGCTGAAGTTGGCGAACAGGGAATAATGCTCTCCGGTGGTGAACGGCAGCGACTTGCTATTGCCAGAACATTACTTGCTGCTCCACCAATTCTGTTGCTGGATGAGTCAACATCGAGCCTTGATGGACTAAACGAACAGCGCATGCGTGAAGCCATTGATGCGGTAGCAAAAAACCGAACCATGATTGTAATTGCCCACCGTCTATCTACGGTTGTCGATAGCGATCAGATCATCGTAATTGACGGCGGTAAGGTAATCGGAAGTGGCACCCACAAGCAGCTATTACGTTCTACCCCGCTCTACCGGGAACTGGCTGCCACCCAAATGCTCGATTAGCTTGTCTGCCGCTGGGCATAGAGTTTTGTTACCTATACCCAATTGGAGACAAAATGGCTAAATCAAGCATGATTGAAAAATTAGCTCTACCGATGTTTATCACCGGCGTGCTTGCCATGCTGGCATCGGCAACATTAAGCGTTAGCGCAACTGCTAATGCTTCAAGTCCTGTGCAGTATCGGAAAGTTACCCTGAACTACCTCTCCTCCGACTACTCAGCTGGTGATAGTAACTGCGGTAGTTCACAGGAAACATACAGTTCCAGCAGTTGGAGCTCCCCTAGCTTCAGGGCTAGAAGCCTCTCTCGATCAAATTCCGAAGAGCAATTTCTATGCTCGGTAACCCTCTACGTCGTATCTGACGTTAAGATCCCCGCCCCAAAGCCTGTTCCGACAGTTACTGTCATCTACCGCCCAGAACCATCGGAAAGACCTACTATTCGGCCCAAACCCACCAAAAAGCCCACGGCTACGCCCAAACCAAGTCCAACCTGGTGGAACCAGCCAACTCCAACTCCAAATAAGACCCCCAGACCTTAGATTTTCGTGAGAAACTAGTACTCGGACGGTTTTCCGTCGCTTCAGAATCATCTAGGAGTGGATTTAACAGTGAA
>RHAS01000215.1 GCA_010028615.1 Actinomycetota bacterium | reverse complement strand
TGCACATCTTCAGCGAATTTCATCGTGAAACACAGCTCGTTGGCACTAGAGGCCCAACCTTGGCAGTTCATTGATCTTGGCGAGTACGGCATTACCGAAAAAGAAGCTTCAGCAAAAGTCCAACTTTGGCTGGATGGAAAAATCTACGCGGGCCATGTTGCTGTTGCCAAACTACTTCAAGCCCAAAAAAACCCGCTCTATCGTCTAGTCGGTAAATTAGCGCTGGTTCCTGGCTTTAGTCACATAGCCCAATTTCTATACTTTCTAACTGCAAAGTATCGCCACAAACTACCTGGTGGCACCCCAGCATGTCGTTTGCCTAGGTAGTTTTAGGTCTAGTCTGGGCAAATGAAGCGTATTTTCAAACTGCTATTGACTGTCCTTACGACCCTCGTCCTTTTGCCACTTAGCGCTAAAGCAGATGTGAACGATTTTAGTTTTGAGTCTTTTGATGCTCAGTATGAAATTAGTTTGAACGAAGAGCAAGACAATCGCCCCGAGATGATTGTTACTGAAACTCTGGTGGCGCTGTTTCCAGATTTCAACCAAAACCGTGGGATCAGAAGAGACATTCCAGCCTCTAGCTACGGAGAGCTGCCTGGACTAGTAAAGATCATTTCAGTTACCGATGAGTCAGGTAATCCAAGAGAATACGAGGAGACCAGAGATGGCAATTTGGTATCGCTGGCCATCAAGGCAAGCGATGGATCTTTTGTTTTAGGCAGGCAGACCTATGTAATTAAATATTCACAAGCTTGGGTAATCAAGGATTACAAGCGAATTAGCGGCTTCGATGAGTTTTACTGGGATGTAAATGGCACGGGATGGCAACAGAGTTTTGGAAAGGTAACAGCTTCAGTAAGCCTAGACAGCAAACTTCAAGCCGCTCTAGCTAGCGAAAATGTCTCTTGTTATCAAGGCGAGTTCGGTTCTAATGCAACTTGTGATTCAAAAGAAATTCTTGCCGACAAAGTTATTTTTTCTTCCAGTAACTTACAAGCTGGTGAAAATCTAACAATAGCTTTACCTTTCGCTGCAGGAGTTGCTAACACGAAAGGCCCAGAAGTTGCTGGAACGATTCCGATGATTTTGTTTTGGATTGCGCTGGCACTTGTAATTGTGATCCTGCTCTGGGCAATTTATTTTAGATTTTTTGTAATTAGAAGACAGGGTAGGAAGCCCTTTATTGTTCCAATCTACCAACCAACTAAAGAGCCCGGATTACTAACCAGCGTGGTCGGGCCATCGGCTAAGGATAAACAACTACAAAAAATAGCAGAGCGAATAGAAGAACTTGTCTCTGCTGAGCGCAAAGTTGTAAATAAATCTGGTTACTTTATAAAGCGAGCGCTTGGTTTACCAGCAGTTGTTTTTGTAGCTGGAATTGCAATTTTCGCAATCTGGTTGGTAGCTGGTTTAATGCTCGATTCGGTTACCGAGGCAGGTTTTGTTGCAGCACCGGTGGTTCTCTTCGGCCCATTTGCAATTCTCTATTGGCTCTTAGTTTCCAAGCGTGCCTATAGCGCTAAGGGTGGAGAGGTATTGGCGACCGTATCGGGACTAGAGATGTATATCGAATTAGCCGAAAAAGACCGCCTCGAATTCCTCCAATCCCCACAGGGTGCTTCGCTAAAACCTTCGGAACTAAAGGGCAAGCAGGTACTAAAGCTCTATGAAGAGATCTTGCCTTGGGCAATCTTGCTGGGCTTACAAAAACAGTGGAGTAAGGTGCTCACCGATTTGTATGCCCAAGGCGCAGTCCCGCTCTGGATTGTTGGGGTGCCACAACTTTCGGACAGCTTAGATTCGCTCGATTCTGCAGTAGCGACATCGCTGGCTTCTAGCTCAACCGGCGGATC
>RHAS01000214.1 GCA_010028615.1 Actinomycetota bacterium | reverse complement strand
TTACTGGCTTACTAATCTACCCTTCGAAAACGGCGGAAACGAGCTAGGAGTATTTTAGCATAGTGCCCCATCCTAAGGATTTTTCCATCGTAAAAACTTTGTTTGCCCTGTAAATTGTGGTCGCACGAGCCGTACGGCGTCTATAGGCAGATCTGAGCCAGGGTGATGCCACCCGACCCCACCATGCGAATGGCTTTCTTACCATCCCCATTGTATTACCACTTTATTCACCCTTGTACCCAGTAAATACTTTCATGTTTGCAATTGCCATTGTGGTTATCTGTACTCTACAACTGTTTGCTCTAACCCTTATTATTCGCTAGACTCACTCCATGATTGAAACCCTCTGTATCCTCTTTATTCTTGTGATGGTTTGGTTAATTTGCCGTGATGCTCTATAGAGTATAAGTACCCATATTATGACATCAGTTTTTACCATTCTCGTCGTGGTTTTGATCGTGGGGTTGGGCCTACGCATCGTGCGGGATATCGGGCTACAATTTCCCACATCTTATACTCTATTAAAAAGCTCACCCAGAATTGATAGACGAGAGCGATGGGCCATTCTGGGCATCATCCTGTTGGCGGTGGTATTCATCCTGCTTCTACTGACGGCGGTGCTCTAATGGATCCGGTGGTAATATTGTTGCTGTTCAATGTGGCTGTGTGGGCCTATTGGACCTTCAAATAATGGACCCGGTAATACTCGTTGCGGCGGCCATTATCTGTGCTGTGGAAATCTATATTCGACTACTATAATACTACCATATTACCACCCCCTGAGAACCTCCTCCTGGCCGTCCCTCTAGAGGTCGTTCTAGCACCCCCCGCCATGCTATAATATAAATAAAATGCAGGCCTGCTATGCGGGTTTTGCAAGGCTTATAAGAGGATACAAAGATGACTATAGACATTAATAAAAGAATGATGGAACAGCACTCCCAGGCTTTAAAGCAACAGGAGAGTGAGAGGGCCATCGTGAGAGCTCGTCGAGAGGTAGAGATCAACGGCAACGGCACCTCCGGCTACACCATCAAAGAGGGTGAGCACAAGGGCGTCACAGTAGGACATATCCGGAGAGAGACCCCTAAGATCTAACACACTTTACCACAACATCTAGTCCACCATTCGGGGCCCGCGGCCCCTCTGACTCCACCCCCCGGCCCTGTGGTTATTGCATGGCTCTCATTCAGGGCTTACCACACAGTATAGTATCTCCTTTATAAAGGGTTGATCCGGTACCGAGCGCTCTATCGAGCACTCTGTATTGGGTATCGAGTATACAGTATCGAGCAACGAGTATCGAGTCGCTGGGCTCTGGGCTGATGGTTATAGGGTGTGTAGGGTGGTGCACCCTAGGCACAGTCCAGGGCTGTGTGCAGGGTGGATATAACCCTAGTTGATCTTGCACCAGGGTCTTGACAGGCCGTTTGATATATGCCGGAAGCTCTTGGTGGATCAGGTCAGGGGCGATATGAAAAAAGATTTTGGAAAGGTCTGGTCGCATAGTAATTTTTTTTGGAAAGCATTTTTGGCAATTTGTAACACCCCATGGTGTAAAAATCACCACCTGGATGATAAAATACCCCCATATTAAAAAAAACGCAGCGAGCACAATTACCCTGCACAGCCCCGATTCTGAGTACACGTCAAAAGCGACCTATATACCGTGTTTCTCATTTGCAAAAAATTTGCACAGGGCAAAATCTACTCGTATTATACTCGAATCCACAGAAACAGTAAATACTGTGTATGGCAATAGAGATCGGCAGTGGAGTACAGTTTGGCAGTGGCACACAGATCCACACCTCAGCGAATCCCATATCCACTGGTTTGGTGCTGCACCTGGATGCTGCCAC
>RHAS01000213.1 GCA_010028615.1 Actinomycetota bacterium | reverse complement strand
CCATCTAGGGTCTGAGCCCACTTCAAGCTAATAAATGGACGCTTTTTCAAAGTTGCGGTAAACCAAGTTTTTTGCTGAGCCATAATTTCAGCGGCCAGAACGCCATTCTGAACTTCAATGCCAGCTTGCTCCAGAGTCTTTGCTCCGTTAGCAGATTCAATTCCGGGATCGGTAGCACCAAAGACTACTTTGGAAATACCGGCGTCGATAAGGGCTTGAGCACAGGGGCCAGTTCTACCTTGGTGGTTGCAGGGTTCTAGGGTGACTACCGCTGTTGCACCTTCTGGGACAGCACTAAGTTTTGCCAAGGCTGAAACTTCGGCGTGAGCGGTTCCGGCACCGTTGTGGTAGCCCTCGGCAATTACGTTTAGATTCTCATCGAGAATGACTGCGCCAACTTGAGGGTTTGCTCCGTATTTTGGTCCGAGTAGGGATAGTTCCATGGCGCGGCGCATCGCCGGCTCATAAACCTTTGGATCTAACATCCCGAACCTTTCATTCAAAAGGTCTTCGGGGAATAGGCGAAAAGGCCAATCAGGCTTAAAGCGAAGACGCCTCAAGCCTCTAGTTCTTCTACCATCCGGACTTTAACCGTCGGTTCTGGAATTTCACCAAATCAACCGCCAAACCCAAAGACTTGTGATCTTTGTTGCCCTCGCAGGCAGCTTGTCGGGTCGCGGACTTTCACCGCCGGTTCAGATTTTCACTGACCCCGAAGAACTTCAGGACACTATCTTCGCAGAAATGGGTCAATAAAGCGAGATTTACTCAGGTTTTATAAAGCCAACTCGGTCATAAACAGCGGCAAGTGTCTGATTTGCCACCGTTTTAGCCTTCTCGGCACCGCTGGCCAAGAGCCTATCTAGCTCAGCCTGATCGCTCATCAGGTCATTGGCACGATCACGGATTGGTCCGATGGCACTAATTACTACTTCGGCAACTTCTGCTTTTAGCACTCCGTAGCCAGCACCACTAAATCTTTCCTCAAGCGAAATTACAGATTCACCAGAAAGAGATGAGTGAATTGACAACAGGTTTGATACGCCTGGTTTATTTTCCCAATCTGATTTGATTGAGCCTTCAGTGTCGGTAACTGCGCTCTTGATTTTCTTAGCGATGGTTGCATCATCATCCATCATGTTGACTAGACCTTTAGGGTCGGCAGCAGATTTCGACATTTTCGCGGTTGGGTTTTGCAAATCGTAGATCTTTGCAGTTTCTTTCAGGATGTGTGCTTCAGGGATTGTGAAGGTTTGTCCAAATCTTGAGTTGAATCTTTCGGCAAGGTCACGGGTAAGTTCAAGATGCTGTCTTTGATCTTCACCAACTGGCACTGCCTTTGGCTGATAAAGCAAAATGTCTGCAGCCTGCAGAATCGGATAGGTAAATAATCCAACTGAAGCAGAATCTGTTCCGGCTTTTTGTGATTTGTCCTTGAATTGAGTCATTCGACTTGCTTCACCAAACCCGGTAATGCAATTGAGCACCCAGGCTAGTTCCGCATGGGCTGGAACATGGCTTTGCACGAAAAGTGCAGACTTGGATGGATCAATTCCAGCCGCAATATATTGCGCTGCGGTCCTTCTGGTGTTTGCTCTAAGTTCGTTGGGGTCTTGGGGGACCGTGATGGCGTGCAGGTCAACTATTACGTAGAAGGCGTTGAAATCTTCCTGCATCCTAACCCAGTTGACCAAAGCGCCTAGGTAATTACCCAAATGCAAAGAAGATGCACTCGGCTGCATGCCGCTTAGCAGATTTGGCTTTGCACTCATGTTAGATAGCGTACTCAACAACTACGGGGGAATGGTCGGTGAAACGGGTATCGTAACTAGCTGCTCGGTGAACCATGTAGCTCTGCGC
>RHAS01000212.1 GCA_010028615.1 Actinomycetota bacterium | reverse complement strand
ACACCACCGGTCATCTTAGACAAGATGGCGGCGTCGGTTACTGGTAACAGTGGTGCAGAGTCGATTAGAACTACGTCATAATCTTTTTCAGCTTTAGCCAAAAACTTCTTCATGGCATCGCTACCTAAAAGTTCTGATGGGTTAGGCGGGACTTGACCAGCTGGAAGCAGATCTAGATGCTTTCTACCCCAGCGCTGAATAACATCTGATGGTTTTACCTGGCCGATAAGAAGATTTGTAAGACCTACTGCACCTTCTACTGAGAAGTATTTGTGCATTTTTGGTTTACGGAAATCACAGTCAACTAGTAATACCTTGGCACCGGTATCTGCCATGGCGATAGCCAAGTTAGCAATCGTTGATGACTTACCTTCGGAAGGGATAGAAGAAGTTATTACTAAAGATTTTCTGCCTTCGGCAGCTTCAACGAACTGAATGTTTGTTCTAAGTTGTCTAAAGGCTTCTGCCCTGGTGCTCTTCGGGCTGGTGTGAACAATCAGTGGGTTTGAATCTGCGGTTGGGTCAAAAACAATACCGCCGAGGATGTTAACTGTGCCCTCTTCTTTTTCTGGGACGTCTTCGACGCTACGAATTCTTAGGTCAAGGCTTTCTCTAAGAAGAGATGCTCCAAAACCAAGAGCCAAACCAATTAGTGCTCCAAGAGCAAGGTTTAGTAGCGGCCTCGGAGAAGCTGGAACTTTAGCCGCTTGTCCTGGTTGGATGACGCTCAATTTAACTGGAGATGCCAAGGTTGGATCAACAGTTTCTAGATTGGTAACCACGTTCTCTAGGGAGTTGGCTACCGAGTTGGCAATACTTGCTGCTTTATATGGTGATGGGTCTGAAACGGTGATCTCTAGAATCACTGTGTTTAGTGGCACCGTAGCGGTAATTCGATCGGAGAGCTTATCTGCTTCATCCTGGAGGCTAAGTTCAGCCACAACGGTGTCTAGAACAGCAGGGCTAGTGACGATATCTGCATAAGATTTGACTCTTTGCTGGGTAAACGAGTTACCGGTCAAAAGATCAGCTGCCGATTCGGTTCCGCTTGTGGACACGAACAGCCTCGTGGTTGACTCATAGGTTGGGGTGGTAAAAGAGGTTACGGCAAAGGCACTTAGCACTGAAGCCAAGAAAATGGCTGCAAATAGCACAAAGCGCTTGCGGACGACAAGCAAATACTCGCTGAGTCTCAAGGAAAACCCCTAAAAATTGGCCTAGATGACTAAACTACCCGAAAATAGGGCTATCTGGGGTAAAAATATTGACCGTTCGCCCTTTATTTACAGGCTGGTAACAATAGATAAATATTCTGTATATGCCTGTCCAATCCCCAGATAACTGCTATAAACTAACAAAATCCATTGGAAATACACGAGGGAACATGAAAACCAAACTATTTGCTCTTTCAGCAATCGCAATTCTTGCGGCATCTGCTGCTGCTCCTGCTTTGGCATATCCAGCAGGTCAGGCTCCAGTGCTAGGTCTATCGGCAGCTAGCCGTATCATTCCAGGTGATCCAATCACTGTTCAGGTTTCTCGCGTCAAGGCCGGCTGTTCTGTAACAGTCTTCTGGGTAGGCGAAGGCATTTCTTCTGGTGCTAAGACCGTCAAGGCTAACGGTAAGACTGGTGCATTTAGCATCGCAACTCCAGAAACTGCTGGTACCTACACTCTTTCTACCAACTCGATCAGTAGCGCTTGCGCGGGAGATGCTGACAACGCTGGCGCTATTACCAAGTCAGTAATTGTTGGAAGACTTGCCAGCATCGTGGCTAAGGTTTCTTCAACTAGCGCATTTGCTTCGAAGAACCCAACCTTCTCAGCTTCTGGAACCATCAAGTCAGGTTCAGCTGCAGT
>RHAS01000211.1 GCA_010028615.1 Actinomycetota bacterium | reverse complement strand
GAGGGCACTGATAAAGCCGCCGCTTTTTATAACCCTTTAGCGGTTAGTGCAGTCAATCTGACCATGCCACAGGCTACCGTCAATGAGCTAAACAACAATCCTGGAACTACTGTTTATCAACCAGCGTCAGTGTCCATAACTACGGCCGATGGTGTGACTACAACAATTTCAAATATCGGAGTAAGGCTAAAGGGGCAAGCGACTAGAACTAACCTTTATGGCAAAGCCGCCATGAAGCTTAAATTTGATGCTTTCGTTGATAACCAGAAGTTTATGGGGCTAACCAGAATGACCCTGAACAGCATGGCGCAGGACCCTTCTTACCTTAGAGAAGCTACTGCATATCGCTTTTATCGAGCAATGGGTTTGATCGCTCCGAGAACCACTTATTCTTGGGTAACTGTAAACGGGGCAGATTTTGGTCTATACGCAAATGTTGAGTCTGTTGATTCGCAAATGGTAAAGCGATGGGTAGAACCAAAGCACATCTACTCCTCCAACTGTTACATGGCAGATCTCACCTACTCACAAAGCTGGTGCTTTGATACCAACTACGGTGATTCAGATAGATCTGATCTAAATGCAGCAATTGCTGTCTCTAGCTACGATGGTGCAACCTGGTGGAATGAGGTAAACAAGGTTGCCGACATGACCTCGGTGATAAACCTGATGGCCGCAGATTTGTATTCAAGTAACTGGGATGGTTATACCGATGTAGTGCAAAATAACTACTACATCGTGTTCGACATGCAAAACAAGCTAAGGATTATTCCGTGGGGACAGGACCAAGCCTTTCCGATAGATAGCTCTGCTCAGCTTGATTGGCTTGGTCGCGGACCAGCTTTTAGGAACTTTGGAAATCAAGAGCGCAGCGTGATGCTGCGTAAGTGTGTTGCCTATGCGCCATGCCAGAAACTACTGGTTCAGGCCCAAGTAGAAATCAAAAAGAAAACCGATGCACTTAATCTGCCAGATTTCAAGAACAAGATTGCCGCGGTTATCAATAACGCCTACGTTCGTTATCAATCCAGATCAAACTCAAATCTAGGTGATGTGATTTTCTGGCAAAACTGGCTTGATGTATTTTTTGGTAACAGAAATAGCTCACTAACTAGTTTTCTTAATAGCCGGGCACCGGATGCACCGGATCTCTCCCTAAACGGTTCCGCCACAGTAGGCTCTACCCTAACCGCTGAAGCAACAAGTTGGGATTACACCGCAACCATGAGCTATCAGTGGCTGCGAGATGGACAACCCATTCCAAACGAAACTTCAAGAACCTACCAACTAAAACCTGAAGACCAAGCAAAGTTGATTTCGGTAAGGGTAACTGCAAGTAAAGGTATTTTGCCAAGTGCTTCAACTTTGTCTCAGGCGGTCTTGGTTTCCAGCGCTCAAGCACCGAACGCAAATATCTCAGGTAGCGCGGTTGTCGCTGGATTACTAAGTGCGACACCTACCGCTAGCTCTTCGATTCAGGTTAGCTATAAGTGGAATCGAGCTGGCAGGCCAATCTCTGGCGCAACATCCTCAACTTACAAACCAACTTTGACTGACTTTGGTAAGTCAATCACCGTGACCACGACTGTGCTGCAAACAGGTTTCGCCCAGGTCATTTCAACTAGTCCGGCAGTAACAATCGGGGCGGGTAATTTCAGCAGCCCGACTATGGCAATTTTTGGAAGCCCAGCGGTGGGCAACAGCCTTGCGCTCACTACATCGCAGGTAGAGACCGGAACAAGAATTAGCTTTCAGTGGCTAAGAAATTCGGCTCCAATTGCCAGTGCTACCAGAAGCACTTATCTACTAAAAGCCGATGACCTAAACGCCAATGTATCGGTGCGGATGACAATTTCTAAAACCGGTTATAACACCTTGACTACAACTGCATCCGCAAAGCTGGTTGGCTTAGGGACGCTA
>RHAS01000022.1 GCA_010028615.1 Actinomycetota bacterium | reverse complement strand
ACCATTGGTGCGCTGACCATGTTCACATTCAATAGAGTGATGGGCTTGGATATCATCCTGTCAGCACTATTAGCAACGGCTATCGTAACTGCCTTTGGTTACGCTCAAGATGCAGCGCTGTGGCGACCGCTTAGAAAAAAGCGTATTGGAATTACCCAGATGATGATTGTTTCCATCGGGTTATCCATCGTTGTTCGTTACTTCCTCCAGCTTGTTTATGGAGGAGATACCAAAGTCCTCTCACAAGGTGCAACCTGGGATATCTTTGGTGTGCTGATGCCAGCGATCAACGTGATCTGCGCAATCATCTCGATCTTTGTGCTTTTAGGTTTTGGCTGGTTCCTAACCAGAACAAGAATCGGTAAAGCAACAAGAGCGGTCTCAGATAATGCAGCCTTAGCTGCATCAACCGGTATCGATGTTGAAAGAATCATCCGAATTGTGTGGTTGGTTGCATCAGCGCTTACTGGCTTGTCTGGAGTATTTATCGGCCTTTACTTCCAAGCAGCTTGGGACACCGGCTTTTCTATCCTGCTCCTGCTCTTTGCGGCAGTAACCCTAGGTGGTCTGGGAACCGCATTTGGAGCGGCTGTCGGTGCGCTAATTGTGGGTATGTTCGTAGAGCTCAGCACTCTGGTTATCCCACCAGATCTAAAGTTTGCAGGAGCGCTAGTGGTACTTATCTTGGTATTGCTATTTAGGCCTCAAGGTGTCTTGGGTAAGAAGCAGAGGGTTGGCTAATCATGGATCAGATTCTTACAAACGCACTAGGTGAACTACTCACTCCGATGACTGCCGCTTACGCATTGGCGGCAATTGGTCTTGCCATGCACTTCGGCTTCACCGGCCTACTAAATTTTGGTCAAGCGGCATACATGCTAGTTGGTGCTTACGCATTTGCGATGTCAACCTTGGCAGGGCTTGGGTTGATTCCCGCGATATTGATTTCTTTTGCGGCATCTATTGTGCTGTCATTCATTCTGGGTATTCCCACATTGCGATTGCGCTCCGATTATTTAGCTATCGTGACAATCGCGGCAGCTGAAATTATGCGCTTTATTGTCTCTACTACCGGACTAAATGATGTGACCGGTGGACCACAGGGACTTAGTGGATTTGCACGTGACTTTTACGCAATCAACCCTTTCCCAGCTGGTGAATATGGCTTCTGGGCTTGGACCATGGATGAAAAAGGTCTCTGGGTAAGAGTTGTGGCTTGGTCACTGGTAATCATCGCTGCACTGTTTGTGGCAAAGATGATTCGTAGCCCATGGGGAAGAGTTATCAAAGGTATTCGTGAAGACGAGGATGCTGTTAGATCTTTGGGTAAGAATGTCTATTCCTACAAAATGCAATCACTAATCATCGGTGGAATGCTCGGCACCTTAGCTGGAATTGTTTTCGTGCTGCCTAGAGCGGTGCAACCAGGAAACTTCGGAACAGGACTTACCTTCTTTATCTGGACAATACTTCTTCTCGGTGGAGCAGCTACCGTGCTGGGACCAATTATTGGCTCGATGATTTTCTGGGTTCTACTTTCACTTACCGATGGTTTACTAAGCGCCGGTGTTGACAGTGGCGTAATTACCTTTATTACCCAGAACCAGATCGGTGGTATTCGTTTCATGCTGGTTGGTCTCGGCTTGATGCTGCTGGTTATCTTTAGGCCGCAGGGTATCTTCGGCAATAAGAAGGAGCTCTACTTCAATGGCTAATGAAATTGCTAAGGGTAAAGCAGAGCCTGGCTGCGCCAAGGTAGATCCAATCCTGGTTGCCGATAACGTCGTGCGCCAGTTCGGCGGTCTCACCGCGGTGGATGTCAAGCATGTTGAAATCCCGAGAGGGCAAATCACTGCTCTGATTGGGCCCAATGGAGCGGGTAAAACAACATTCTTCAATCTGCTAACAGGCTTTGACAAACCAAACAGTGGCAACTGGGTGTTCAACGGCAAAGAACTTGCCGGTGTCCCGTCTTTCAAAGTTGCCAGATTAGGCATGGTTAGAACCTTCCAGCTAACTAAAGCGCTGTCACTACTTACCGTGATGGAGAACATGCGCCTTGGTTACCAAAATCAAAAAGGTGAAAACCCGCTGGCAGCGATGTTCCGCTCTGTTTGGAAAAAACAAGAGCAGGTAATTACCGAAACTGCGAATGAACTACTAGTTAGATTCAAACTCGATGCCAAGAAGGATGATTTCGCAGCGAGCCTTTCCGGTGGTCAACGAAAACTTCTCGAGATGGCACGAGCGTTGATGACTAAGCCAACCATGATTATGCTCGATGAACCGATGGCTGGAGTTAACCCAGCTCTTACTCAATCGCTTTTAGATCACATCAAGGATTTGAAAAAAGAGGGCATGACGGTTCTGTTTGTCGAACACGATATGCACATGGTCAGACACATCAGTGACTGGGTGATAGTTATGGCCGAAGGAAAGATCGTCGCTGAGGGCCCACCTAAAGAAGTTATGAAGAACCCAGCTGTGATTGATGCGTATCTAGGAGCTCACCACGATAGTGATCTTGGCTCGAAGAAGAAGGCCGGCAAATGAGCGATGTAGTTGTTGAAGTAAAGAATCTCGTTGCTGGTTACCTACCTGGTGTCAACATATTGAATGACTGTTCAATTGTTGCGCGTCAAGGTGAACTAATCGGAATTATTGGTCCCAATGGTGCAGGTAAGTCAACACTCCTCAAAGCAATCTTTGGACAAGTGAATATCCGCTCCGGCCAGGTTTTTCTCAAAGGTGAAGAAATCACCGGGCTCAAAGCCAACAAATTAGTTTCTAAAGGTGTTGCCTTTGTGCCACAAACTAACAACGTATTTCCAAGTCTGACCATTGAAGAAAATCTGGAGATGGGTGTTTATCAGAACCCGAAGAGCTTCAAAGAAAGATTTGAATTTGTTGGAAGCATCTTTCCAGATCTTATTAAACGCAGGTCGCAGCGTGCAGGCTCACTATCTGGTGGAGAGCGCCAGATGGTGGCGATGGGTAGAGCCCTAATGGTGGACCCATCCGTCCTGCTTCTAGATGAGCCATCTGCTGGCCTCTCTCCAGTAAGGCAGGATGAAGCATTTATCCGAGTCAAGGAAGTCAATGAGGCTGGAGTAACGGTATTGATGGTGGAGCAGAACGCTAGGCGATGCCTGCAGATCTGTGACCGGGCATATGTCTTGGATCAGGGTAAGGACGCCTATACCGGCACTGGCAGGCAGCTTCTAAATGACCCAAAGATGATCGAGCTTTATCTAGGCAATTTGGCCGAGCTTTAGAGCATAAAAGAGAACCCCCGAGCCTTTGGGCTCGGGGGCTTTCTTTGTTTATTGAACTTAGTTCAACTTGCCGTACTCTACGTCGACGCCTTCGTTCTTGTTCGTGTCGTCGAATAGGTAGATACCTACGTAGGCTTCGGTTGGGTCACCATTGTCATCGAATGAAATCGGACCTGATACACCCTCGAAGTCAACGTCTTCTCCAGCGTTGATTAGATCGATTGCCTTCTTGAAAGCACCAGCTTGAGTGAAGTCAACCTTAGTTCCGCCAGATGATACCTCAGCCATGTACTTAGCAATGTTGGCACCGGTGACTTCTTCGCCAGCCTTAGCAGCAGCAGCAGCAGCTAGAGCGGTTAGCATAACTGCGTCGTAAGACTCAGCTGCATAAGCGAATACGTCTAGTTCCGCATTAACTGCAGCTAGACGGGTCTTGAAGTCATCGCTTGCGATAACACCAGGAATGGTTCCCTGTGTACCAGCAATGTTGAAGTCAGTGAAGTCCTGGTCGAAGTTAGCGGTGTTACCGTCAACTAGGTAAAGCTTGGTTGGGTCCCAACCCTTTACCTTAACTAGCTCAGGAAGGATTGCCTTAACCTCGTCAAACGAGATAACAGCAATTGCGTCTGGACCAGCAGCAAGAACCTTGTCAATCTGTGATGAGAAGTTCTTGGTAGCAGGAGCAAACTCTTCGTTAGCTACTACCTTTGCGCCAGCTGCTTCGATAGCAATCTTCGCGTTTTCGTACAATCCAGTACCGTATGGGTCCTGAAGAGTTAGGAATGCAACCTTAGTTGCACCGTCACCGACCATTAGGTTACCTAGTACGCGTCCCTGAAGAACATCTGAAGGAGCGGTACGGAAGTAAAGACCGTTGTCAGCATAGGTGCTTAGGTCAGGAGCTGTGTTAGCAGGTGAAATCTGTAGCACGCCAGCGCCAGTGATCTGGTCGATAACGCTTAGTGAAACACCAGATGATGCAGCACCAACGATTACGTCAACACCCTCATTGATAAGAGCAGTTGCAGACTGAGTCGCGATGTCGGTAGTGGTGTCACCAGAGTCCTTGTGGGAAACAGATACACACTTACCAGCGATACCGCCAGCCTCGTTGATTTCCTTAACAGCAAGATCAACACCAGCGATTTCTGGAGCACCTAGGAAGGCTAGGTTACCTGTGGTTGGAAGCAGTGATCCTACGCTCAGTGCGGCATCTTTACAGTCTTTAGCGTTGAAAGATGGTGCACATGAAGTTAGAACCGCAGCACCCAGGGTAGCAACTGCAACAGCCGCAATACCCCTCTTTAGCATTGAATTCATTGTTTCTCCATTTCAAATTGTGTCGGCCAAATAATGGCAGACCCGCGTCCAGGAGGTTCCAAGACACTTGCCTTTTAGCCTAGTCAACTCTCAAGGTGCTAACAAGACGGGATGTAACATTCAGGCCTTAGAGCGTAACAATCTAGGCAGCCATAAAACCAACCCAGCTAAGTGGCAAGTTCTCAGCAGCGCTGCCGAACAAAATAAGTGGAATGGCGGTCAGCACTCCAAAGATGGCTAGGCCAACAACTCCCTGCCAACCGTTCTGGGTTATCTGAAGGCCTGGAGCCATGCTGGTAACAATTGCGGCCTGAACAATCGCGACCGGGATGAGCGCTCCGGATTCCAGGGTGTATGAATTAAGTGCACTCACCTTGCCGCCGAGTTTATTCTTGGCTAAACCATAGATGCCGAATGATCCAGCAAGGGTAAGGGCTATCCAAGGCAGATGACCGTAGTCAATGGTCAGAACAGTAACGGCAATGACGCTGATTCCGATTGCTACCCACTGAACCCGATTTAGTTTTTCCCGCAAGTAAATAACTGCAATCAACACCGTGAAGATCGGGTTGATGAAATAGCCCAGTGAGGTTTCGATAACCCTTCCAGCAGAAACTCCGATTACATAAACCTGCCAGTTGATCATGATAAACACAGATGAAACAGCAATCCAAAGCAGCATTTTTTTATCACGAAAAACAGCAAACAGGGACTTCCAGGTTCTGGTTATCGTAATCAAGATAAGCGCTGTTAGAAAGCCAAAAACTATCCGCCAAACCACTATTTCCCAAGGGTTAGCAAATGAAGCTAGAGCTGTGATGACCAACGGGAAAGAACCCCAGATGAAATAAGCGAGTAGGCCGAGAGAGAGCCCCTTGGCTATATTCTTTTGTCTCGGCTTTGATTTATCTACCACTGAAAAAACCTATCGCACCTAGCAGCCAGTGGTTTACAGAGATTCATCAATGGCTTGTCTGAGTTCTGATATGTCTTGGGAATATGTACCGCAACAGCCGCCAATCCATTCAATCGGGCTGTCTTTCCAGATTTCCAACCATTCCACGAGTTTTCTACGATGTGCGCCTAGCCATTGGTTTGTTGCCGTATCCCATAGTCCACCACAGTTTGGGTAGGCAATCGAAGGAATTTGTGTGACTCTATTTATTGAAGTTACTAGTGGTAAAACCAGTTCCGGATCAACACAATTCACTCCGGCCGCAATTAGATTTTCTAAACCAGATATCACTCCTGCGGCTTCCTCAATGGGTTCACCAGACCAAAGTTTAGTTTTCTCCCCCGCAGTAAAAGAGAACCAAAAAGGAATCTTCACATCTTGCAATACATTTCGCAGAGCTTTGGCTTCCAAGATATTCGGAATTGTTTCCACGGCCAGCAGGTCGGGTTTAGCGGAAAGTAAAACCTCAATTCGCTCAGCATGAAAATCTTCAAGTTGGTTTTGTGAAACTTTATAGTCCCCGCGATACTCAGAGCCGTCGTGTAAGACCGCGCCGAAAGGACCTACGCTCGCCGCTACTTTGCAACTGGTTCCTGCTGTTGCTTGAAAAGCTATCGCTACGCTATTACGCAAAGCATTCACAGCATCGTCGGCTTTCAGGCCGATCTCTTCGAAGCCCTGGCGGCTTATTTGATAACTGGCGGTAATGATAATTTCGGCACCAGCTTCAACGAAATTTCGGTGGGCTTGCTGAACTAGTTGTGGGTCTTGCAGAAGGGTTTTTCCGGTCCACAACTCGCCTTCGATGACCGCCCCAAGTCTTTCTAACTCAGTTGAAAGTCCGCCATCAATAAGGTGCATAGATCAATTCTGCTCCAACTGCTCAAAGAGCTCCTTGCAGATTACTTGAGGTTACATTTTCCAAGCTATGTGAAAAACCCCAGCCGTGGAGGGCTGGGGTTTAGTGGCTAGTGAGGGATTCGAACCCCCGAAGGCTGAGCCGGCTGATTTACAGTCAGATCCCTTTGGCCGCTTGGGTAACTAGCCAGTGCTCCCGTCCGCCTGTAATCAGCCGAACGGGTGCCTAAAAAGAATACCTGAACCTAAACAATGTTTGCTAATCGTTATTAGAACTTGCCTGTAAAGGTATGAAAAACAGCCATTATTTTTATGTAATACATAAAAAGCACAAGCAAATGTAAACGGGGTTTTCATGGCCGGAATTATCGATGTAGCGCGTGAGGCTGGGGTATCCACCGCTACCGTCTCCAGAGCGCTCAGCGGTAAGGACTATGTCTCCGAGCACACCAAAGAATTAGTCGAGAAGGTAGCTAAGCGACTGGGCTATGTTCCCTCCGCCTCGGCATACACACTGGTCACCGGTAGAACCAGAAACATCGGTGTTGTAGTTCCTTATATTGACCGTTGGTTCTTTTCCACTGCTCTAGAAACCATCGATCGAGAGTTAGTCAAAGCTGGCTACGATGTGACGCTTTACAACCTGTCTACTGATGATGTTCACCGCAAATCCATTTTCACTAACTCTCTGGCTCGTAAACGAGTCGATGCGGTTATGTGTATTGCGGTGAGAATGTCAGATAGCGAGCTTGCCGCACTAACCGCTGTGAACAAACCGATAGTGGCCCTCGGCGGACTAATCAATGGTGCAAAATGCATCAAGATTAGTGACACCTCAGCCGGAAGATTAGCCACCGACCACCTGCTTACCATGGGACACACAAAAATAGCCATGATTGGTCTATCTGGTAATGATGAGAAGTTCTTCAGAGTATTTGATGAGCGTCGCGATGGCTACGAAACTGCACTCAAGTTAGCCGGCATTGCGCCTAAACCTGGTTGGTATAAGCAGGTTAGTAAATATGCAATCAGCGAGGGTTACGCTGCCGCCAAACAACTGCTTGGTGATCCGCACCACGCTCCAACAGCAATCTTTGCCTCTTCAGATGAACTAGCGGTTGGTGCGATGTTGGCAGCAAAAGACATGGGGCTAAAAGTCCCTGAGGATGTTTCAATTGTCGGCGTTGATAATCACGAACTAGCAGACTTCTTTGGAATCACCACAATTGATCAGAATGTTACTGGTCAAGCAGAATTGCTTGTGAAGACCATGCTTCAGGTTTTAGAAAACCCAGAGCAAGAGATGGATCAGGTAATTGACTGGCCAATTGAACTTGTGGTGAGGGCTAGCACCACCAAGGTTAGAAGTTGAATAGAATCTAAGTCATGGCAGATTCCTCATTTGATATCGTAAGCAAAGTCGATAAGCAAGAAGCGGCTAACGCTTTGCATCAGGCACAAAAAGAAATTGAACAGCGTTATGACTTTAAAGGCGTTGGCGCATCTATCGAGCTCTCCGGTGAAAAATACCTTATGAAAGCTAATAGCGAAGAACGAGTAAAGGCTGTGCTCGATGTCTTTCAATCAAAGCTAGTAAAGCGGGAGATCTCACTGAAGAGCTTGGATGCTGGTGCGCCTTTTGCATCAGGCAAGGAATACCGCATTGAAGCAAGCCTAAAAGAGGGTATTGAGCAACCACAGGCCAAGAAGATTGCCGCCATTATTCGCGAGCAGGGGCCTAAGTCAGTAAAGGCAAATATCCAGGGTGATGAGCTTCGGGTATCTAGCAAGAGCCGCGATGATCTGCAGGAAGTAATCTCACTTCTAAAATCCAGCGATCTGGATATCGACATCCAGTTTGTTAATTACCGCTAGTTTGCAACGTCAATAGTTGCCACAGGTGAGGTTGGTGGGTAGGCAATTGCCTGTTCCTTCTCCAGTTTCTTATTGCGATTAGCCACTGCAGCGCTAATCAAGGCCGCTGAAAAGAACATAATTATCGGGAATATCATGGCAAGCGGCAGGCCAAAGCGTTCGGTAAGTGAACCCATAAACATTCTGGCAAAAATAACTACTACCGAACTAAATAGCGCCATTCTAGATAAGGCTGCTGGGGTAGGTAATTTGGAGATGTGACCGGCGGCACTGTAAAAACTTGGCACCATCGAGGCAATACCGAGCCCGGCGATGGCAAAGAAGAAACATAGTAGGAACAATGCCAAACTCTGATTAGTCTCCGCCAAATTACTTGAAGAAAATATTGCAAGAGCCATCGCAGCGGTACCAAATAGTCCACCGATTTGAGAGAGTCGGTTGATGCTGTATTTGACAGTTAGCTTGGTAATACTAAATCGGCCAACAATCATGGCTGCAACAAACACTGTGTATGGCCAAGCAGCTCTTGATGGATCTAGGTTTAGAACTTCGCGGCTATAGACACTCGACCAGTCCATCACTACTAGCTCAGGCCACATCCCTGCAAATAACCCGATGCTCAAAAGCCAAAGGTATGCAGGGGACTTACGCCAAGATGGGGCTTTTTCTTTAGGTTGTTCTTTAAAGTGTGAATCTTCTTTTTCAGTAAGTAGTTGCTTACCTGCCCACAAGAATAAGATCAAAACAACTAGAGGAATTACAAACATCTGCACTTTTAGCGGAGTGAACACAGCGACAAGCGAAGTCACTGCTGCCGATGATGCTGCCCCGATGCTCCAAGCTCCATGAAAACTTGCTAACAAAACTTTATTGATGCTCTTTTGAAACACCACGGCTTGTGAATTTAGCGCGATGTTAAAAACACTTAACACAAAAGATAGTGAGAAATGCAAAACCAGAAATAACCACCATTGAGTTGGATACGGTAGTGCCATAAATAGACCAATCATGGCTATAGATGTGGTGCGAATAATCGGTGATGTTCCAAATCGTTGCACTAAGCGGTTAGTAAATACCAAGGGAATGATTGCACCGATGCCGCCGATACCAATCAGCGTTCCCCAAACTTCTTTACTGACATCAAGATTTGCGATGAACTCTGGAATTCTTGGCATCCAGGATAAAGCGGCGACACCTTGGGCAAAGAAAATCACCATCAGTGCTCGTTGCACTGATTTGACGCGCTCTTGCTCTATTTTCACGAATTATTCTGGAATGCAGCATCAAGGAAATCTTGTCGCTCAACCAGTTTCACTCTCTCACGAGATTGAGCCTCACCCAGTCGCTTCTCAGTGGCGTCAATTTTTAGCCACTCGGGCCAACCAAGGTAGCGAATACCTTTATTGCTAAGTAGTTCATTCACCGAGTTTTCGTCTAGCTCTGCTGGGCTCCACCAGCTCGATTTATCCGCCAAAATACAGGCAATAGTCTCCATTGCATCTGCCTTGGTGTGACCGATTAATCCAACTGGACCGCGCTTGATCCAACCGGTGGCGTAGACCCCAGGAATTACATGACCAATCATTAAGTGATCAGTTTCGCTGTATAAAGTAGCACCTGTCATTCCTATTGCTGATAATCCTATTGCTTTTACATTTAAATAGTATTCTGGATTACCTTCAATTGCATTTTGATATTCATCAAATTCTTGTCTTATTATGTGGTATGATTTAAATGAATCTCCACCAGTTATAC
>RHAS01000210.1 GCA_010028615.1 Actinomycetota bacterium | reverse complement strand
AAGCCAAATTATCAAAGGCGCACCTGCCCTGCAGGGGTCTTAGTGAATCTATTTCTAGATATCTAGCTAATGCCGTAGAGGCAATATGCTTTCCTTCAAACTCTTCGCCAATCCAAAAGGTAACTTGACCAATTCCATCCAGCATCCATCTACCAACATGGCCTACAACTTGATCAGCTAAAAGAATGGTTTTGTTTAAAACAGTCGGATCACTAAGAATCTTTTGCCAATGCTCGAGGTGATTATCGAAGTTGCTGGGTTCCTCAGGGATAAATGCAGCCTGCCACTGTTGTCTGGAGCTTTGCAGAAACTCAAAAAAGATTGGTATGTCCGCATCTTGAACATCCCGCAACGCTATCTCGATTATTGGTTAAGCCTTTCCAGCTCTTCATCAATGGCTTTTCTAAAGACAACCATGTCGTCTTCTGCCACTGCGCCATAGATAAACGAGTACTCGTAGGCGCTTGTTTTAGCGGCAGTTATGATTCCGCTTTCAACCGTATATTTAGTTTCTTCATAGCTGCCTTCTTCGTAGAAGGACTTCTGCTTCCAGGTGTATGTGCCATCGTCGTTTAACTTAACGCTGTGCTCATAATCGCCTTCGTTTTTCTTTCCAGCTTCTTCCATCATCCTTGTATGCGTTGTCCTTTGCTAGCACGATAATCTTTGAGCCGTCCGCTACTTCCTCGACGATGTTCTCGGTCTGGGCTTTTGCGCAAGAATCTGCGGCGATATCTAAAAACTCTTCGAGGATCTGCGCCTCGGTTTTAGTTTCTGTCGGACTTGGGCTATTAGTTGGTGATGCACTAGGCCCAGCACATCCAGCTAAGGCTAATACCAAAATTGCAAGCGCAGAAATTCTTTTCATGATTACTCCCTCTGCTCTAAGGCTATCGCGGGTTTAACCTTCGTACAGATCGCTAATAATAATCCTCGTCATTTGCTGCAATGCTTTGTTAGCGTATTCCGCTTTTTCCCTATCTGGGTTCTCAAGGTGCTCACGCATCTGAATTGGACTCACCTGCCAAGTTAGACCGAACTCATCGGTGCACCAACCGCATCTGCCTGATTTACCTTTTAGCGTGATTGCCTCCCAGAGACGGTCTACCTCATCCTGACCATCTACGTTTAGTGAGAGCGAGATGGCGTTATTGAAGCTATCGCCGCCTGGCCAGTTCATTCCAATGAAATTGTGCCTATAGATACTGAAATCTGCTGTGAAGCGGGCTTTGTCAGGATCTGGACGGTTCTCTGAGTGGATCTTGAAATCGGTAAATATCGACTGGTAGAAAGCTAGTGCCTCGTCCATGTTTCCCGGGAACCAGAGAAAAGTTTTGAGTTTGGTTGTTTCGCTCATGTATAGATGCTAGCGAAACTAAAAACCCTTTACTTGAAATATCCAAGCTCTGTTTCAGTTAGCGGGCCGTAGCTAATCCTGCTGGCCCAAGAAGGGGTGCCGTATCCCGAGATCAATCCATCCGAGCCAACTGTGTACGTTACGACATCAAGGCTCGCTCCGCCATGGTGTTGTCCCCACTTGTATGTAAAAGCATTTGTTTTCTCCAAGCTGTGCTCCAAAATCGCATAGTTGTCATCTTCAGGTCCGACCATAGTAGCGCTAACCATCGTGTCACAAGGGTCAAATAGTGCCGGGTAGTAATTCATATATTTACCACCAGCTACAACTCCATTGGTGACTGAGACTTCTTTGATTTTGAAAATAGAGAAAATTGAATTTGGGTCGCTGACAAAGTAGGAAGTGCTTTCCTCATCTTCAATGATTAGGCCGTCTTCCAGAGCCTTCTTGCAACTTGCAAAAGCGATATCTAGAAACTCCACATCCAAATCATTCTGAGCTAACTTAGGCTTTCCCTGTTCCATCGCAGCAATTGGATCAAATGCTTGCTTGGCTGATTCGGT
>RHAS01000209.1 GCA_010028615.1 Actinomycetota bacterium | reverse complement strand
TTCGACTCCTTGCCAAACCCCTACTAAAACCAGTACGCCAATCGTTCCAACAAATAATCCAAAAAGCTGATTTCTGGTTACCTTTTCGGAGCGAAAAACTGTTAGTAGCGCGATCACCGTCGCAATCGGTGTTATCGCATTTGTCATTCCAGCAAACGCCGAAGAAATGTGATGCTCACCGTAAGCAAATAGCGTGAACGGAATTGCAGTATTGAAAGCTCCAACAATAAAGGTGAATAAAATTAGCCGCTTATCAAAACGAAGTGGCATTTTCCTGAGTTTGATAATGATGAACAGCGTCGCAGCCCCAAAGAAACAACGCCAGAATGCAACGCCGATTGGCGGCAAAGATTGGTTAGCAAAGATCATGAAATAGAACGAGGAACCCCAGATAATTCCTGCACCAAAGAAATTAAAGACCCAACTTCTAGGTTTCACTTCCTTGGCCATTTAGCCAGCCTACCTAATCAGGCTAGGCTTATAAGGTGTTGAAATTGATTCGCTCAGAGAAAAACGCTGCTTTTTTCATCATTTTGGCGGCGGTAATCGGCCTACTTCTAGCAAATACGCTTGAAGGCTTTTCAGAACGAGTCGAACCACTGCATCACTACTCTGAGTTAGCTCTAGCCCTCTTCTTTTTTGTGATTGGGCTGGAACTAAAAAGCGAGCTAACCCACGGCGTTTTTGTGAAGCGAAAGGCACTCTTTGTGCCTGGATTTGCCGCAGTTTTTGGGGCATTGATCCCCGCAGCACTCTATTTTCTGGTGACCAGTTCAGACCCAGTGGCCAATAATGGTTGGGCTATTCCGATGGCCACGGATATAACTTTTGCCCTTGCAGTATTCGCCATTTTTGGCTCGAGGATGCCTTCGGGTAGTAAACAATTCCTGTTAGCTTTTGCTATTCTCGATGACCTATTAGCCATTCTGGTTATCGCGGTATTCCTTGGAAGCGATGTCACAACAGCACTGCTGGTTACCGGCAGCGCAATAGTCGGGCTGCTTGTGCCTAGTAAATTTACTGATCGCTTGCAGAATTCTCTAACCCCGCTGATACACCTAGTTGTGCTGCCGCTGTATGCGTTTGTCTCGCTAGCTATTCATTTGGACACCACGATTGTTGCTGCGCTGACTTCACTTGTTGGAATCGGTGTTTTGCTTCGGGTACTTGGAAAGTCTGTGGGAATTACACTAGGCGCTTACATTGGCTCTAAATTTACTAAAGACGTGTTACCGATTTCGGTTTATGCGCGGCTATCAGTGCTTGGTGGAATTGGTTTCACAGTTGCTTTCTTTGTCAACGATATAGTCTTTGGTGAATATCCGATTTACCACACCCAAGCCATAGTTGCCTCAATCGCTGCTGCTATTTTTTCAGTGGCCTTGGCATCGGTAACTTTGCGGAGAAAAGCTAAGTGAACTTTCAGCGTGAGCAGATATTAGATCGCGCTAAAGGTGCAATTCTAGCCACCGCCTGCGCCGATGCACTTGGCGCTGGATATGAATTCGGACCTGCATTACCGGATGATCACCCAATAGAATTCAGAGCCAAGCATTTTGCAATGGGCGAATATACCGACGACACTGCGATGTTAGTAGCGGTGATGAGAGCAACCAAACAAGGCGATTTACTCTCAGGGCTTGATGCTGTTGCTAAAGAATTTTACGCATGGTATCAATCCAATCCGAAAGACATTGGTAATCAGACCAGAGCGATACTGCATCAGTCCGATGGTTCTAGCCAATCGATGTTTGAGATCTCTAAAGAATTTGCTGAAACCAATGAACGCGCTGCAGGTAACGGATCACTAATGCGCACTGCCAGTGTCGCACTTTCCTATCTGTCGGATCCAAGAAAAATTTCAGAAGCTGCGATTAAAGTTAGCCAGCTTACTCACTGGGATCTCGATTGTATTGAGGCTTGTGTGATTTGGTCTAAAGCAATAAGGCA
>RHAS01000208.1 GCA_010028615.1 Actinomycetota bacterium | reverse complement strand
CCTAAGAAGGCTGTAGCTAAGAAGGCTGCACCAAAGAAGGCTGCACCTAAGAAGGCAGCTGCAAAGAAGACTGTTGCTAAGAAGAAGTAATTTTTCTTAAGCAGTCAGGCCCCGGTTTTTATAACCGGGGCCTTTCTTTTTAAGTTCAGTAGGCTATTCAAAGTGAGCTCCAAAGAAGACGCCGAATCCCTGGGAGTTAGCTTTAATAAACTCTTCTCCGCAGCGATGTTTTCGAAGTTCGCTGACGGTCTGGCAGGGGCAGCAATACCGCTTTTAGCCGCATCGCTCACCCGCGATCCAGTCCTTATAGCCATTCAGTCCAACATGATGCTCTTACCCTGGTTGTTTTTGGCAATTCCGCTTGGCGCTATCCTCGACCGAGTAAATCGGCGGTTGGCGATGCTGTTGGTGCAAATTAGCCGTGTGCTTATTGGGGCCACAATTGCCGCTCTGATTATCTCTGGCGATTTATCGCTTTGGATGCTGATGCTACTCACTTTTTGCTTTGGCGCAGCCGAAGTGGTTTATGACACCGCAACTCAGTCAAGTATCCCGAGCCTGCTCAAAGGTCATCAACTAGAGCGGGGTAATTCACGGCTGCAGATAGCCGATACCATCATGCAGAGCTTTATTGGAGTTCCACTTGGGGGACTGCTTTACGTTGCTTTCACCGCATCACCTTTTATCGGTATTTCCTGCTGCTATGTGGTGGCGGCTGCCCTGATCTTTAGCCTTACTAAAGATGCCCTGCAGGGTAAATTTGTAAGCCAAGGCGAACGGCCCAAACTAAGAGTTGAAATCAAGCAAGCTCTTGACTACCTGCTTGGACATAAACCGCTGCTGCGTTTAGTCATAGTTACCGGTGTAGTGGGCCTTTTTTATGCCATGGGTCAGGCCACCATGGTGCTATTTATCCTTGATCACTTAAAAGTGCCGGAAGCAGCTTACGGCTGGGTAATGGTACCGCTTGCCGTTGGCGCTTTAGTTGGTGCTTTTGCCTCTCCAAAACTTTCTCAACGGTTTGGTCGAAGCCAAGCACTCGCGGTGAGTCTGCCAGCTTCTGCTTTTGCTTTGCTTGTAGCAGGTCTTGCCCCAAATGTCACCTGGTTTGTTCTTGCCAGTTTGGTACATGGGTTTTTCATCGCGCAGTGGAATATCCTGCTGATGTCTACCTATCACCTGATGATTCCAAATGAAATATTTGGGCGTATCCACGGCATCCGAAGAACATTTGTCTGGGGTTTGATGCCTCTAGGCGGTTTAGTTGGTGGGCTGATTGGAAAGATTGACATAACCCTGCCGATGATTGTTGGTGGCATCTGCGCGGTAATCGTAGCCGCTAGTCAAATCAAGTTTGTTAGTTCGATTCGGACTTAACTACCCAGCGACAAGCACTTTCAAGAGTTGGATGCTGGAATTCAAATCCGGTAGCAAGAAGTCTCTTTGCGCTCATCTTTTGTGAACAGAGAAGTAATTCTTGAGCACCTTCTCTAAATACCAGTTTCAGAGCAAAGGCGGGAACAGGAATCAGAGTTGGACGATTCAGCTCTTTGCCTAATTGTCGGATAAGTTCTTTAGCCGTGGCTGGCTCTGGAGCGGTGAGGTTGTAAGGGCCTGATGCGCTTTGGGTGTTTATCAGGTGGATTATTGCCCTGGCTTGATCTGGCAGGGAAATCCATGCCCACCACTGTTTTCCGTTACCTAGTTTGCCGCCAACACCTAATCGCAGAATCGGCAGCAACCTGCCCAAGGCCCCAAGTTTTCTAGAGAGCACCATGGTGGTGCGAACTAAAACCACCCGAACATCCTTTGGAGCTTTCATCGCCTCACGCTCCCAGGCGTGGGCTAAGTCAGCCAAAAATCCATCACCCTTTGGCGAAGTTTCGGTAAGTAGTGTGTCTGCGCAATCTCCGTAAATTCCAGATGCTGAACCGCTAACTAGCACTTTGGG
>RHAS01000207.1 GCA_010028615.1 Actinomycetota bacterium | reverse complement strand
GTCTAGGTGGACATAAAGCTCTAAAGGTTTTTGAAGAAGTGCTGGCCCCAGCGTGTATTTCAACTGATCACCCAGGTTATTTATCTTTTATTCCAGTTGCCCCCACCGAGGCAGCCACTCTATTTGATCTGGTTGTTTCGGCTACCAGTGTTTACGGTGGATCTTGGCTTGAGGGCTCCGGCGCAGTATTTGCAGAAAACGAAGTATTAGCCTGGCTAGCCAAGGAAGTCGGATTACCAAAAAGCGCAGGCGGAACATTCGTCCAAGGTGGATCGCTTGGAAACCTATCGGCACTGGTCACCGCAAGACACACTGCAATAACTAATCGCAAGGCAAAGGGCAAAAAGTTACCTAAGCGCTGGTCAATAATCGCCTCTTCTGAATCCCACTCATCGCTTAAAGCAGCTGCCCGAGTTATGGACATTGATGTCGTCTTAGCCAAAGCTGGTGACGACGGAAGGCTTACCGGTAAAGAAGTTCTGAAAGCTGCAAAAAAGATTAAGGATGGTTTATTTGCTGTAGTTGGAACTGCAGGAACCACCAACTTCGGCATTGTCGACAAGCTCGATGAGATTGCCAAGGCAGCAAAATCACTTGGTGTCTGGTATCACGTCGATGGGGCTTATGGACTTGCTGGAATCCTAGATCCAAAGACAAGAAGACTATTCAAAGGGGTTGAGAAGGCAGATTCATTCATCGTTGACCCACATAAATGGCTTTTCACCAGTTTTGATTCGTGTGCTCTGGTTTACCGCAATCCTAAACTCGCGGCAGCAGCACATACCCAGCACGGTGAGTATCTAGATACTTTGACCGATAGCGGCGAATTTAATCCAAGCGACTACGCCTATCACCTAACTAGAAGAGCGAGAGGACTTCCCCTTTGGTTCTCACTGGCAACCTATGGAGTCGGCGCATACCGGGTTGCAGTAGCGGAGAACATTGCACTTGCTCACAAAATAGCCGATGTTATTCGATCTAGAAAAGATCTGAAGTTAGTTAGAGAACCTGAATTGTCAATTGTCGTTTTTGAAAAAGAAGGTTGGCAGTTAGAGGATTATGAAAAATGGTCAAAGCGCATTTTGGCCGAAGGGCTTGGTTTTGTAACTCCTAGCTCACATAACAAACGACCTAATGCTCGCTTTGCGATTGTGAACCCTAGGACAGATATCAAACTGCTAACCAAAATTGTTGATTCGATGAGTGAGAAATGAAACTAACCCAAGTCCCCCACCTTCCAGCACTTTCTAGAGTCAAAGAAGCTACCAGAGAGCCAGTAAGAGTTGGATTAGTGCAGATGCACTGGGAGCAAGATAGCAATCAGCATCTAGCGAATCTAAATCTTGGCATTGAACTGGCTAGTCGCGCTGGAGCGGAACTAGTTTGCCTTCCAGAGTTGACTCTTTCTAGATACCCAGCTGATAAAAAACCAGTTGGAACACCAAGTGCAATCGCTGAGGAACTCGAAGGGCCAACTATGGCTTTTGCCAAGGCGGCCGCTGAAAAATATGGTGTGCATGTTCACGCATCTCTTTACGAGGCAAGTGCTCTTTCGGATGGTCGAGGCTATAACGTAGCCATCCTGGTAAATCCAGAGGGAGAGCTTGTTGGTTACACCCCAAAAACTCACATTCCTGTAACCGCCGGTTACTACGATACTCGCTAGCCGGAGCTGAAGTTTTGATCTATCCAACAGCTATCGGTTCAGAGCCTGATCATCCAGATTTCGATACTGCTCCGCTTTGGCAAAAGGTAATTGTCGCTAATGGAATATCAAACGGAACTTTCATGGTGGTGCCTAATCGCTGGGGATTTGAAGGTGCACTCAATTTCTATGGAACGTCATTTATCAGTGACCCTTACGGCAGAGTTCTGGTGCAAGCGAGCAGAGATCAGGATGAAGTCCTTGTAGCTGACCTGGATCTAGATCAACGCCGCGATTGGTTAGATCTATTTCCGTTTCTGGCAACTAGAAGACC
>RHAS01000206.1 GCA_010028615.1 Actinomycetota bacterium | reverse complement strand
CAGAGTTAGTGACTCCGAAGTCTGCAAGAACTAAATTATTGTTGGAAACTCTTCCGGCAAGACCTTCCCACCACCAGATACCCACACCATTATTATTTGGAAGAGCTTTGACTATTGTTTTCAGTTTCTTTAGGTATGCGGATTGCCCAGATGTGGTCAACGGGTAACCCTTAAGCTGGGACTGTTTTGTGTTGTAAACATCATTCCCAAAAGATTGCGAGGTATAGGGGTAGGAGGTTTCAGCAATTACAACCTTTTTGTCAAACTCCCATGAAATCACTTCAAGAGCTTTAGTTAGTTTTGTAAGGTCCCCGCTCCACTGCGGATAGTAACTTACTCCCACTATGTCGTAGTCACCAAATCTGTGAATTTGAGTTTGGTAGAGCCACCATCTTGTTCTTGCATCATCCGAACCGCCGCAGTCTAGGTGAAGCACATTTTTGGCTGTTGGCAGCGTTTGTCTGAGAGCGGCCGTGGCAGCGTTGTAAAGTTGCTTGAAATTTTGCCATTGGGTTGGATTCGCAGAATCAATTCGACCTAGTGGCCACAGAAATCCATTACTAATTTCATTGCCAAGTTGAACGTAATCAACATTGATCCCACGTTTCTTGAACTCGTTGAGAGTCGATGCCGTGTAGTTTGCAACCTGTGTAGCAAGTAAGGAAACAGAAGTTGTTGACCAACCAGCAGGCGTTATCTGCTTACCTGGGTCAGCCCAATCATCGGAATAATGCAAATCGATGCAAACTTCTAAACCAGCCTTTTTTGCTCTTTCAGCCAGGAGTAAGGCGTCGCTGAGCCGGCCATTTCTATAATTCGGTGCTACGAATACCCTAATTCTGGCGACGCTAGCTCGTACTGATTTTAAGAGCGCGAACGGATCAATTAGGCGCCCAGATGATGAGTAGTATTTACCGCCCGCAGCCTCATAATTGGCAACCCAGGAAAGGTCTACCCCGTTTTTCAAGAGTGTTGCAGCTTGGGTTTGACTACTATTTCCAAGAAGGACTGCTGATAGGGATGTCTGGAGCAGCGCTCTCCTTGAAACCTCCATTACTTCACATTACCAAAAGCAAGCAAACGCTCTAGATCACCAAAAACTTCAAGCGCTGCTGCGCTACCGGTTCCCCGGCAAATAACTTTGTCGAGTTTATCGGTGAGCGTCAATTGAACCGAAGAATCCATGGTCTCTTCAACTCTTCTGTGCATGTCTTTATGAAGCGGTGCGTGTAGTAAGCCACCTCGAACTCGTTTGGCCTTGATCTCTAGCTTCCCATCAGGACCACCGAGTATCCAGATCACTTCTTGATCAGTAAGTTCCAGCTTTAACTCTTTAGCAGAGTTATAGGTAGTCCATTTATATAGTTTTCCTTCATGCATGAGCCCGACAATAAATCCACGGAAGCTCTTACCGAGCCAGGGAATTATTGCCGCTGAGGCAATCAGCGAAGTCTCTGAGTTGAAATCAAAGTGATTGGTTTGCATCCAGATATATCCAGCAGGGAAAGACTTACCCCAATCGGTTTCTATATATCCTTTACCGCCTGTAAAGCTTTTGCTCTTACCTTCTACTTGTAACGAACCAGATAGGTTGTGACCAAAACTTACGATGCCGTGAAAACACTCCATGAATGGCACAAAGCCGTACCAACCCATAATGCCTGGGCTTTTTAGGGAAACAGGCCAGGGTTTGAATTCAGAAGCAATCTCTATCTTTCCCTTTAGTTGTGGCAGATCAAGAATTATCTCTTTGTCGGAAAAGTAATTATTTCCAATTGACACTTCAAACTTGTTTGTGGCTGCTTTGAATTGGTTTGTTGGAAAAGCATGAAACCAAGACCTACCTGTTGAACCATCTAAAACCTGAATGAAAGCCTCATGATCAGCTTCACGCTCAGTGCTATCAGCTTTAGAGATGCCCTTGAAGATACCGGGGATTACTGCCCAGCGTTGATTTAAATCTTCGGAAACCAATTTGAC
>RHAS01000205.1 GCA_010028615.1 Actinomycetota bacterium | reverse complement strand
ATCCAGTCATACTCATCTATCGACAAACAGTTCGGCGAATTACTACCGGCAGAAATTACACGAATCGTTCTTGTTCTTGTTGTTGGATTGGTAGCACTAGTTCTCGGTATCCGCCAAGGAAATCTCGGCGCTACCATCTCAGGTGGGGCTGGCTTAGCGCTGGTAGTTCTTCCAATTTCATGGGTCAGGGCTGAAGACAGCGGTGATCTTGATGTCGCGGTATCGCTTCGTTCATTAGTGATTGCAACAATTTTGTTTGTGCTCTTCGGTTTGCTGCGCAGGGCTGAACGAATTCCAGATAGTTCCTATATCTATCTTGGTATTCCAGTTGCGGTTGCTTTGGTGCCCTCGTTGTTCTTGACAATTCAGGCGCTCGGTGAACCAGAACTACGTGAGGTGGACTGGTGGCGCTTCGGCATTATCGTAGCTGTCTCGCTGGTTCTTCTGATTGTTGGTTCTCTTCGTGAACTCGGTGGATTGTTCTTCCCAGGTTTGGTTGGAATATTCGTCGGTGTCTTGCCATACGCCTTCAAGCCATTGGCTAGCCAAAGCTGGTTCCTCTGGGTGATTTTGCTGGTGATTGCGGGAATCATGGTTTGGATTGCCGTGCGGCTAGAGCAACTTAGAAAGATGGGTAAGTCTTCAGTTTCATGGGTAAAGGCATTGAAATAGAGGTTATTTAGGGGAAGCAAAATGCCCGGTTATTAGCCGGGCATTTAGCTTTAACCGCTTTCTTACTACAACTTAATCCAAACTGTTTGATCGTGCTCCAACTCGCCTTCAATGCTCAGATCGTGCTGGGTGGTAACCAGAATTTCACCGGCTGGAATCACAACTGGATCACCGCTGAAATTCGATAGCACTAGAACACCATTGTTGAAATAGGCAAGACTTGACTCATCCATAAATTCTGGAGCCCAACGGAATTCTCCGTTACCTAATTCAAACTTCTTACGCTCTTTTAGCAGTCGCTTGTAGAGTTCGAGAGTTGAACCAGCGACACCGTCTTGCTCGCTTCTTGCATAGCGACGATAAGAATCGGGTTGCGGTAACCATGATGCGCCGGTGGTTGAGAATCCATTGGACTCGTTAGCACCAGCTTCCCAAGGAAGTGGCACACGGCAGCCATCGCGACCAACACGTTGCCCATTGGTTCTAAAGAATGTTGGATCTTCACGATACTTGTTATCCAGTGTGGTGTGCTCAGGTAGCCCTAGCTCTTCACCTTGATAGATATATGCTCCACCAGGAAGCCCAAGCATGAACGCCGATGCAGCTCTCGCTCTTCTTTGTCCTTTAGCTTCATCTGGTTGCTGATAATTTGGTCCAACACCATCACCTTGACGTGGAATGTTGTCGTAACCCATTCTGGTTGCGTGTCTAATCACGTCGTGATTTGACAGCACCCAAGTAGAAGGAGCGCCAACAGCACCGAAAGCCTTCAGTGATTCTGTTACAACAGCTTCTAGCTTTTGTTTGTCCCAAGGAGTTTCCAAATAGCCAAAGTTAAATGTTTGGTGATACTCATCTGGTCTTACCCAACGAGCCATACGTGAAAGTGGATGGACCCAAGCTTCACCACACATGACACGGTCATCGTATTCATCAAGAATCTTGCGCCAACGACGATTGATTTCGTGAACACCATCTTGGCCCCAGTAAGGGTTTTCAATTTGAAGACGCTTGATAAGTTCTTCATCGGATTCTTGAGTCTTAACATCATCTGGAGAATCTTGACCAGACATAGTTGAAGAAATACTCACTACATCAGGTAGGCCATCAACTTTGATCATGCCGTGCGCGACGTCAATTCGGAAACCTGCAGCTCCACGATCTAACCAGAAACGAAGTACCGAATCGAATTCGTCTCTAACTTCTTCGTTCTTCCAATTGAAATCTGGTTGCGATGAATCAAAGATGTGAAGGTACCACTGACCTGGTTTGCCATCTGCTTCAGTGATTCGAGTCCATGCTTGACCACCAA
>RHAS01000204.1 GCA_010028615.1 Actinomycetota bacterium | reverse complement strand
TGGCTGCGCAAGCCCGTAAAGGGCGGCGATGATGTTGTGATCATGGATGAGGCCAAGCTTGCCGAGGGCAAGGAGTATTTCCGCCTGGGCGGCATTGCTGTTGCGGAAAATGATCGCATCATGGCCTATTCCACCGACACGGACGGGTCAGAACGCTTTACCATACGGTTCCGCGACCTCCAGACGGGGGAGGATTTGCCAGACGTCATTCCGGGCACCAGCGGCAGCTTTGCCTTTACCAAGGACAGCAAATTTCTTCTCTACACGCCGGTCAATGATAATTGGCGCAACGAAAAGGCGATGCTGCACAGGCTGGGCACCCCAGTCACGCAGGACAAAATCCTGTTTCAGGAAAAGGATATTGGTTTTCAGGTAAGTGTTGACCTTATTTATGGAACGCCAGGTGAGACTATTGCCGACTGGACGGAAAGCCTGCAGACAGCAATTGATCTTGAAACAGATCACATTAGCGCCTATTCCTTGATTGTTGAACCTGGTACTAAATTGCATCGGCAGATTAGTAGCGGAGAGATAGCAAGCCCTGATGAAGATCTGCATGCTGCGATGTATGAGGTAGCGGAGCAAATGCTAGCTGATGCAGGTTTTAGTAACTACGAGGTAAGTAACTGGGCGAAGGATACTTCAAGTAGATCAAGGCATAACATCGCCTATTGGCAATCCAAGAACTGGTGGGGTTATGGTCCTGGTGCCCACTCACACATCGCTGGAACTAGATTTTGGAATGTCAAGCACCCAGCAGCCTATGCAGAGCGAATTACACAGGGTATTTCTCCTGCCTTGGAACGCGAAATTGTTGATCTGGAGAACAGAAACATTGAGAAGGTAATGCTTGAGCTGAGGTTAGCTGAAGGCATGGATCTTGAGTGGTTGAAGGAAAACGGTTTTGCAAGTGCCAAGGTGGTCTCGGAACTGATAGCAGACGGGCTTATCGATGGGGTATTAGCAGTTTCAGGCAGGTTGGTACTAACCGCAAAAGGTCGTCTTTTAGCCGATGCTGTGATTAGAAAAGTTCTAAACTTTTAGTAGAGCGAGAGGTAGGAAATGGGTTACTGCGTAACATGCCAAAAAGATGTCAAGGAAATTGGCAAGTTTTGCCCAAACTGCGGCAAGCAACTAGTTGATGTTGTCTTCGAGCAGAAGCAGGCAGAGGCTGACACCACCAATAAGTCGGTTAGCCAACAAGCCATGTGGTCACACCTTGGAGCAATCCTGGCAAATGTGCTTGGTTACTTCACAGGGATTACTTGGCTACTGACCTGGCTACCAGGAGTAATCATTAAGGGATCAGCGACCGCGACCGATTTTGATCGTCGCCATGCCACCGAATCGCTTAATTTCCAGCTAACGATGTTGCTTATTGCGGTCAGCGGAGTAGTGCTTGGCTTTTTGACTCTGTTTATTGGTTTTCTCGTTATTGTTCCAGCGTTGATTGTGATGCAAATAGTAGGTCTGGTCTTTACTATCCAGGCAACAATTGCTGGGTCTAACCTAAAGGAATATCGCTACCCGATCAGTATTCGCTTTGTAAAGTAGAATTAGCACTCTAGATAGTTGAGTGCTAGTTATACCTGTCAAGGAGTCAAATGATTTCGGATCGCAATATGGCCGTGCTGCGGGCCATTATTGAAGATT
Organism: Actinomycetota bacterium; assembly: GCA_010028615.1. Taxonomy (GTDB): domain Bacteria; phylum Actinomycetota; class Actinomycetes; order Actinomycetales; family Microbacteriaceae; genus Rhodoluna. The sequence goes on along the minus strand of RHAS01000204.1, from coordinate 358 downwards.
TCATTGCCACCAACGAACCGGTAAGTTCTAAGGCAATTGTTGAAAAGCACAGTTTCGGTGTTTCCAGTGCCACTATTCGTAATGACATGGCCCAACTCGAAGAAGAGGGTTACATCGCAGCCCCACACACCTCATCCGGTCGAGTACCAACCGATAAGGGCTACCGAGTATTTGTCGACCAATTACTTGAAGCAGAGGCAGTTGCTGCTGAGATAAAAAGAAATCTAGCTGAGCTAAATCGTATTTTCTCAAAAACTCTAGATCAGTTGACTGATCTAGATGAGCGCTTGCAAACTTCAGCACAACTACTTGCCAAAGCTACCGGCGAAGCTGCAGTTGTGCAGTATCCGAACCTTAA
>RHAS01000203.1 GCA_010028615.1 Actinomycetota bacterium | reverse complement strand
TACCAGTAAGTCTTCATAGAAGCGATTTGCTGCTGCAGAAGTCCAGCGGTACCGACAAAGGTTAGAGATATAAAGGTAACCAGAATCACTGAAATGATCATGCTTAGGTTTCGCCGAATTGCGATGCCTAGTTCTGTGAAGACGAAATTTGCTCGCATCAGTTGACCTCATAGCCAGAACTTGATTCATCGCGAACGATTTTTCCTTGAGATAGCTCAACTACTCGCTTACGACCGCGGTCAACTATTCCTCGATCGTGAGTTGCCATCAGAATTGTTGTTCCAGAAAGATTAATTCGATCCAAAAGGGCCATAATGCCTTCAGATGTTGTCGGATCCAAATTTCCAGTAGGCTCATCGGCTAACAAAATAGCTGGCTTATTTACAATCGCCCTGGCTAAAGCAACTCTCTGCTGTTCACCACCGCTTAGCTCGCTCGGCAGTGAGTTTGCTTTTTCTTCGAGCCCGACTAATCGCAACACATCCGGAACTGCCTCGGCAATAAGACCTTTAGACTTGCCGATTACTTCAAGGCTGAACGCGATGTTTTGCGCGGCGGTCTTATTCGGCAATAGGCGGAAATCCTGAAAAACCACTCCAAGGTTTCTTCTAAAGTGTGGAACTCTGCGGTTGGGGATGCCGATTAGATTCTCCCCCAGCACGTGTATTGAACCTGAGGTTGGGACATCCTCGCGCAAGATCATGCGCATCAAACTGGATTTACCAGAGCCAGAAGCGCCGACTAGAAAGACAAATTCGCCTTTATCTACCTCGAGTGAGACTGTGTCCAATGCTGGGCGAGGTGCACCTTTATATTGCTTGGTTATTTGGCTTAGCGAAATCATCGTGCCTTTAGCCTAAATTGCCTTTACTAAACGACCGCTAAACAGCCTTAAGCGTGTTGGACTATTTTTGTGAAGTTTTGCGCCAGCGAATGCCAGCCGCGATAAAGCCGTCGAGATCGCCATCAAAAACGGCATCTGGGTTATTAACTTCGTAATCAGTTCTAAGATCTTTGACCATCTGATAAGGGGCCAGCACATAATTGCGCATCTGGTCGCCCCAAGATGCAGTGGCGTCCCCAGCTAATTGCTTCTTTTTAGCATCCTCTTCGCTTCTTCTGATTTCAAGTAATCGGCTCTGCAACACACGCATAGCTGCTGCCTTATTCTGCAATTGCGATTTTTCATTCTGGCAAGACACCACGGTTCCAGTAGGAATGTGTGTTATTCGAACTGCCGAGTCGGTGGTATTCACTGATTGCCCACCTGGACCTGAAGATCTAAAAACATCGATACGTATTTCGTTGTCGGGGATATCGATAACATCGGTTTGCTCAATCAGTGGGACAACTTCAACCGCTGCGAAACTGGTCTGACGTTTTCCTGCAGCATTGAATGGACTCATGCGAACCAAACGATGGGTTCCCGCTTCAACGGATAGCTGTCCATAGGCATAGGGTTCATCAATTTCGAAAGTTGCCGATTTGATACCAGCTCCCTCCGAATAGGAAATATCTAAGACTGAAGTAGGCCAACGTTTTTTCTCACAGTAACGCAAATACATTCGCATTAGCATTTCAGCAAAATCGGTTGCATCATCGCCGCCTGCACCGGAACGAATAGTGATGATGGCAGCCCTTGAGTCATATTCGCCATTTAGCAGAGTTTGAACTTCTGCCTCAGCTAGCTCAGCAATGAGTAGCTCGACTTCTGCCCGAGCTTCATTTGCCAAGTCAACACCTGACTCAGAGTTTGCCAACTCGACCATAACCTCGAGATCATCAAGCCGTTGGCTAAATGAAGCCAACTTGGCTAGGACTGCTTGCTTTCTGGAAAGACTGCTGGTTACCTGCTGGGCGGATTCTGGATTGTCCCAGAGTTTTGGGTCCTGGGCTTTTTCTTCCAAGAAAGCGATTTCACCTTCAAGTTTTGGCAAGTTTGTGACAGTGACGATGGTCTCCAAGCTTGCACGCAATTGCTTGATTTCATTAGATAGATCAAGCTCGGACATGTTCACTAGTTTAAGCCTTAGCCCAAGC
>RHAS01000202.1 GCA_010028615.1 Actinomycetota bacterium | reverse complement strand
CGGCAGAATCACAAAACTTTCAGTGTCTAAGATTTCAAAACTTGAAGATGCCTCAATGAGCTACGTGAGTCTGAAACTTTGGGATGAAATCGGCCAGCTAGATAATCTGATGAACCTTTCGAGAAAAGTCTGGCGTACTCGGGCATTCGGTGATTTCTGGAGCTACATGCTCCTAGCCGAAGGAGCAATAGATGTAACCTGCGAGCACGGGCTGCAGATCTATGACATCGCGGCTCTTGTGCCAATAGTTGAGCTAGCTGGCGGCAAAATAACTGATTTTGTTGGTGAACTAACCCCAGAATCAAGCCACGTGCTTGCCACCAACGGGCCGTTACATGATGAAGTCAGGGCTTATTTCAACTAGATAAGAGTTGGCAACTAGATTAGTTGAGGGAGGCTAATTTGGTCCAGCAAACGCAATGGCGCAAACTGCAGATACTAACCGCTGCATCGGGGATATCTTTTCTAGGTAGCGCGCTGACCACTTTTGCCGTCGTGCTGCGAGACAAAGATACAGCTGGAGCTGCTGGTGTTTCGCTGCTATTTCTATGTATGCTCATTCCCTCAGTTATCTTTAGCCCCTGGGCTGGCCTATTAGCTGATCGATATCCAACCAGGTTTTTTCTTCCACCACTAATGCTGGTGATGAGCCTATGCAGTTTCAGTTTGGCAATGGACCTTCCAGCTTGGTGGGCATATATTGCTCTTTTTATTTCCGCCACCGCTAACACTGGTGTTGGAGCTGCCTTCACAGCACTAATTCCAACTCTTACCACCAGAGACGATATGTCCAGAGCGACCGGAATGCAAACCACTTTCAATGCTTTGGGCACCATGATGGCACCAGCTCTTGGTGGAATTCTGGTTGACCGCACTGGCTATTTCTGGCCATTCATAATTGACGGCATATCATTCTTGGTTTTGGCAGTCACGGTAATCCTTTTAAAAGTTAATCGAGTTGGCATAACCGAGCACGATGAAGGATCAGCTTGGGGCAACACCGCTAATTTATGGAATCGTCGGTGCGGTATTTGCCCTTGGGGCAATAACCGGAGGTATTTTTACCACGCTGACTAAGGTGCCCCTTCGCTACCACCTAAGGATTGTGACGGTAGCCATCCTGATGATTGTTGTCGTAGTCTTCACCATCGCTAGGGCTCACCACTGGTGGGTAGTGATGAGCTTTGGTTTCATCGGTGGAGCTTGCATGTCACTTCTGAATGCCTACGGCATCGGTTTTATTCAAAACCGGACCGAAGAAGCAGTTCGAGCAAGAGTGATGAGCACTTTCAATGCAATCATCACTGTTGGTAGCGTAACCAGCACCGCAATAGCCGGAATCGCCATTACCGCTTTCGGAGTTAGAGAAGTTTTTCAAGCAGCAGCAGTGATTGGCTTAGTGATTCTGCTTATTTTTGGGCCAGCTGTGCTAAAAGCCGGTAAGCATTATGGTCGCGAAGAGCTAGCGAAGTAGTTCGGTAGCAGCGGCAATCTCTGGAGCTAGGAAGCGATCAGGTCCGACCCCAGGAACTACTCGGCGTAATTTATTTAGCATTTGGGCTGTAGTTTCAGCCGGTTTTAGCGGAGCACGCAGATCGAGGCAGCGACCAGCAGCAATCAACTCGATTGCCAGTACCGATCTTAGGTTTTCAACTATCTTTCTTAGTTTTCGTCCGGCATGCCAGCCCATCGAAACATGATCTTCCTGCATGGCCGAGGTCGGAATGGAGTCGACGCTAGCTGGATTAGCCAAACGTTTTGATTCAGAAACTAAACCGGCTGCTGTGTATTGAGCAATCATCAGCCCGCTATCAACACCGGCATCGCCTGCTAAGAAGGCATTTAGACCGTTGTTTCGGTTTTTATCCATCATGCGGTCGATTCGCCGCTCACTAATTGATGCAAGATCGGTTGCGGCGATAGCCAGAAAGTCCAAAACGTATCCAACCGGAGCGCCGTGGAAGTTACCGTTAGAGCTTATTTCACCGCTATCCAAAACAACTGGATTATCGATGGTTTAGAACCTCGCGGCTATAGACAC
>RHAS01000201.1 GCA_010028615.1 Actinomycetota bacterium | reverse complement strand
AAGATTCTCGCCAACTCTCAATTAAGCGGTTGGTAAATGCTGTTTGCATGAGTTTCCGTACTCGCCTATGTTCTGGTCCATCCATGGCAATTACGGAATCTAAAAATGGATGGATAGCCTCTGGTTCATAATTACCGGTTGCAAGGTAGAGCCTTTCTGCAAAAGGTCTGGCGAGCCAGTTTGGCGATTTGAGCACTTCACTACACACCTGATGATCCGCCGAGACTAAAACCCCAGTTAGGCTTTTTTGTACTGGGGTTTTCTTACTTCGCTTGGCAAATGTTTCCATATTTGGCGAGCTATAGAACTTGCCGATGGGATCGCCAACTAAATCGAGGAGTTTATAGACGATGCTTGTGCTGGAAAAATATAGAGCACTGCGAAAATTAGCTGGCATCAGTGATACCTAAGATAAATCCGTAACACGAGCTAGTCTTTTTTGCGCTTGAACCAAGATTTGACCTTAGAAACTATTCGTTCCAAACCTTGCATACCCTGTTTGTTTAGTTCCCTCGCCCACTCAATTTCAAAAGCAAGTATCGATAGTCCAAGGAAGATAAATAGCAGACCTGGGCCTGGGGTAATCATCATAATCAGGCCAGCAACAAGCAGGATTGCACCGATTGATACGGTCAGCACCCACCTGATTGGGTGGGGCAATTTAGCCAGAATGTTTCTGAGTTTCTCCATGGTGCAATAAGCCTAACAAGCGCTTACTGCACCATCCAAGAAAACCTACTAACTGACCTTTACCGCGGTGCTCTTTGAAGTGCTGTAGGAGGTACCGGCAACATTGGTAGCGGTGATCATGGCACGAATGTACTTGCCCTTATCAGCGCTAACCAATTTATAGATGCTCGATGTCTTACCTGAAATCAACACACATTTAGCTGCAGTGGTTGGTTTTGCTGTCGTAGCCGCTGAGGCCTTGTTGGTGCAGCGATACCAACTGTATTTGTAGCTAATTGGTGCAGTGCCGGTCCAGGTGCCCTTGCTGACAGTCAAAATTGTGCCTACCTTGGCGTTCTTACCAGTGACACTGGCAGCCTTAGTAGCTGATGGCTTGACATCTGCTGGCGGTGGCGGAGGTGGCGGAGTCACGATAATAGTCGGGGTCACCCCTCCATTTAGAGCAACATCGTCAATGTAGTAAACATCTGCTGGGGTGCTAACTGGGATTTGGAAGTCAGGGAAGATTACGACCTTGTCATAAATTGTGTTTGCTGACCAACCATTAACTGCTGAGAAGTCGAAGCTAAGTGTGCTCCAGCCTTGGCTGGCCACTTTTTGTGATTCAACGAATGAGCCTCCGCTAAACAACTGAACAGCAACTGGGCTACTAGCCTTTGGGGTAAAGAAGTTGAAGCTGACTATTGGATACTGAGCGTTGGTGTATCTGACTAATCCAGTGGTATCGACCAATGCGTTAAGTCCCGCCCATGGCGCACCTGTTTTAGTAATAGCCAAAGCCTTGGTTCCAAATGCACCTGATGGTGGATCATCGTGAATTGCACCAGTAGCGCCTTCAAAGATTCCAACTGGATGCTCTGGCGTTGCTAGTGCTGCGTTTTCAACACCTAAAGTGTCACCTGGATCATAGGTAAGCAGTGTCACAGGAGCTGTAACGTTCTGGCTACCGCCACCACCGCCTGTTGCAGCAGGGAAGGTTACATCATCGACGTAGTAGGACTGACCGACTGTGGTTACTGCACCATCAGCGAGCGTATAGTCCATAAAGAAGCTGGCTAGGTTGTAAGTGAAAGCTGGATTATAAGCAGCTGTGTTTGGCCTCTGCACCGCAAAGTTAAAGGTGTATGTGCTCCAACCAATGCTGCTGTTTGCAGTCGCGTAGGCTTCGACCGATTTAGCTGGATTAGTTCTATCTTCGAGCTTGAGCATCAGCTTAACGCCAGCAGTTGGAGAATAGATCTTTGCCGTTGCGAGCAAACTGTCTGATTTGATTAGCGCCTTTGAAGCACTATTGAAGATTGTTGTACCTGACCAAGAAACATTTCCGCGAACAATTTTTAGAACTTTGCTGGTGTTGTTATCAATTCCACCGGCCTGAAC
>RHAS01000021.1 GCA_010028615.1 Actinomycetota bacterium | reverse complement strand
CGACTACTACGTCCGCGTCAACGCTCCAGAAGTTCGGGATGTTATCAAAGTGGTTCGAGCAGCTGGCGGTGTACCAGTGATAGCTCATCCGCTAGCTAGAAGCGACAATGACGATGGTGACGCTCCCTCATTTTTCAAGCGTGACCATTTCATTGCCTTGGTTGAAGCAGGTCTTTTAGGAATCGAAACCGACCATATTGAAGTTTCCGCTGAGAGAAAAATCGTTTTTGATACCTTTGCCAAAGAGTTTGATTTGATTACTACCGGTTCAAGTGACTATCACGGACTAAAAGCTAAACCAAATAATCCACTTGGACTTAGAACTACGAAGCTTGAGCAACTAAAAAGAATTCTTGAAAAAGGATTTGGTTCTAGCGCTGTAATTAATCACTCACTCTGATTGTTTTTGTAATTTCTGATGCGCTGACGAGGTTTTCTTATGTTTGCGGAGTCGGGTTTAGTTTTTTGTCCACTTGGCTTATTTGGCTTTGATGTCTCTTTTTTCACGACCGGCGCTTTGTTGATCCGACCTTTGGTGCCAACAGGAATACTTAAATCTGAATAGAGATGTTCTGAAGATGAGTAGGTTTCTACTGGCTCCGGCACATTTAGTTCAAGAGCCTGATTGATATGACCCCAACGAGTCAGATCATCCCAGTCCACAAAAGTAACGGCAATGCCGGTTCTTCCCGCACGGCCGGTGCGACCAATTCTGTGTAGGTAGGCTTTGTCATCTTCTGGCACGGTGTAGTTGATTACGTGGCTGACATCATCGACGTCGATGCCTCTTGCGGCAACCTCGGTGGCAACCAGAATCTCTTTTTTACCAGATCTGAAATTATTAAGTGATCTTTCTCTGGCTTCTTGGGACATGTCTCCATGCAATGCAGTTGCTGGGAAGCCACGTTCGATTAGCGCTTCACAGAGATTTCCAGCTTGTCTTTTAGTTTTAGTAAAAATTACAGTCTTGCCGCGGCCTTCTGCTTGCAGAATTCTGGCAACCACCTCATCTTTATCTAGGGCATGGGCTCGGTAAATAAATTGTTTGATATCAGCTTTGGTGTGACCCTCGTCAGGATCGTTGACCCGAATATGCACCGGCTTATTTTGGTAGCGACGCGCCAGAGTAACGATTTCACCAGGCATAGTTGCCGAGAAAAGCATCGTTTGCCTGTGAGCAGGGGTATAGGAGAAGAGTTTTTCAACATCGGGCAGGAAGCCAAGATCTAGCATCTTGTCGGCTTCATCCAGCACCATCACTTCGATCTTGCTCAGATCGAGCTTTCTCTGATTGTGAAGGTCAATAAGTCTTCCCGGAGTTCCAACAATTAATTGAGCGCCAGCTTCTAGTTGAGCCAGTTGACCTTCGTAGGCTTTACCACCGTAGATAACGGCGATTTGTGTGGCACGATTACTGGCAGCCAGATTCAGATCTTCGGCAACCTGGATTGCCAGTTCACGGGTGGGTACGACAACTAGCGCTTTCGCTCCAAGTGCAGGATTTGCACCCAGTTTGTGAAGAATGGGTAAGCCAAAGCCGAGAGTCTTACCAGTTCCAGTTTTAGCTTGACCAATAAGGTCTTGACCAGTCATGGCAACCGGAATTGCCTGCTCCTGGATAGGAAAAGGGCTGGTTATGCCCTTCTTGGTGAGCGCTTCACATATGTCTTCAGCTACGCCTAAATCGCTAAAATTCAAGGATTTCTCTAACTCTTCTACTTAGGGTAAGTCTAGGGGGGTTAAGATTATTCGGTGTTCGAATGGCTGAAACGTTTTCGCAAGGTTGCCAAGCAACTTTCGGTCGCTTCCCGCGATGAAGAGAAAAGTGCACGTAATACCAAAGCAATTAACCTAAAACCATACACACCAGAGCCGAAAGCTTTCTTAGGTCAGCTCGCTTACATTCAATTGGCCAACTTCGAAATCCTTACCGCTGCTTTGAAGTATTCACCGAATACTTCTTATAAAGCAGAACTTGGTGAAGCTGCTGCACGAAGTTTTGATAAGTACCGTCAACTTTCAAAAAAACTTGTTGAGCTTGGTGCTGATCCAGCCGAGCAGATGAATCCGTTTCGCGAGCGCATCTCAATGTTTCACTCAAACACCACCGGTCTTGACTGGTATGAAGTGGTAATCAAGGTTTATCTGACCTCTGGTTTACTTGATGATTTTTATTCGCGACTAGCAGCTGGTCTAAACGATGAACTGCAACAAGAAGTCGAGAAAGCGCTGCGCGATAAAGCGTTTGAAAAGTTCGCTAAGCGAGTGCTATCTGAGGCAGTAGAAGCAGACCCAGTTTTGGCATCAAGGTTAGCACTCTGGGGGAGAAGGCTTATGGGGGATGTATTGCTCGAACTTAGAGCCGCTTTTGATAATCGAAAGTTAGCCAACGTACCGAAAACTAAAAAGCTAACTGTTGCGGAAGAGAATCAAGTGAACCTTGCCGCCTATTCAAAAATCGAACCATTGATTTCAGAATTGACCGGTATTCACACTTCTCGCATGGAAGGGTTAGGGCTAGCTGCCTAGTTTAGTCGCGGCTTCTTTTTGCTCTGATAAAACGTACGCCCAAAATCATAACTAGCGGCATACCGAGCATGGTGACCGTCCAGATCCAGTAGTCGGTGTAGCTAAGTCCGACCCAGGTCAAAACAGTCCAAACCACAAATCCATAAACCAGGGCTAACGCTGGAGCTACAAGTGCACCAAAGTGCTCTCTTCCAGAAAGTAGGTAGGGAGCCATAAGTCCTAAAAGGGCACCGTAAACGAGGATAAAGATGATTTCCATTAGGCAATAAATCCAACTCTTCGGGCTTGGTCGGCACCGATTTCAACGAAGGCCAAGGCAGCAACGGGAACGATAAAGGCACGGCCTTTGTCATCAGTAAGTTTTAGCAGTTTGGCATCGGAATTTAGCACTTCAAGCACACTCTTCTCCAGCTCGGCTGAGGCAAGGTTTGACTCAAAGGCTAGTTCGCGAGCACTATCGCGCAGACCGATTCTTACTTCCATTTTGCTTCTTTCTTGGTTACCTCTAGATTACGACAAGTAGCCAGTTAGGTGAAAATCAGTTTTTATCTGGCTCTTGATCTTCGCCACTTGGTAGCTCAATGACTTCGATTTGCTCGGTGACTATGGTTACTGGGCTGGTAAAACTAGCAGCCTGGGAGATAGGGGTAACCACTTCCGGTGCACTAGGTGCAATTTCTGTAGGGCTTAATGAATACAGCCGTCCCTCGACCAAATCAGCGTGCAGAGCTGCTAGATCTTGGCTAGCCCCAGCTATTTCCGCTTCGCTTCCGTGGGTTACTAAGTGCAGAAGGTAGTTGGCCAACGACAATTCGAAATAAAGGTTTGCTCGTTGCCTTATGTTTCGATCCGAACGCACCAATGATTCGTAAGCCAAGGCAATTGCATCAGCAACCTCCGGAGAACAGTCTGCGTAAATCGCGGCTAAGTCAACTGCCGGGTCATCAACAGATAGCTCTGTCCAATTATTGATGCCTACCACTTCATTTGCTTCACTTAGGATTACTTGGCTAGAAAGCGAGCCATGCACCACGGTTGGCTGGTAGCGGAACAAGTTCACATCGAGTAGTGCATTTTGCCAGCGTTCTAATAAAGCCGGGTGGATTTTTCCGGTCTCCATAGCCCGATCGAACTCGGCAACTCGCTCACGCAATTTCAGTGCTGGATCGTATTCGGGAAGTCCTGCATCAATCACCAAACTTGTCGGAATCGAATGAATTTGAGCTAGGGTCTGACCAAGATTAGCGACCAGTGGGTCATCAACTCTCAAGTTGTGAAGCGGGGTTGGTCTGCCACTTACATAGTCAAAAGCCAGCGCTTTATAAACCGCTCCCGGGCTACTTTCACCCAGAAGTGCTGGAACTCTAAAGGGAAGGTTCACATTTCTTAAAACACGAAGTGCTCTAACTTCAAGGCCCAGCCTGGTCAGCGCTAGGGCGGATTTAGGTGATTTTAGAAGAATCTGCTGGCCTTGGTCAGTCAACAATAACTGTGTGACAATGTCGTCCTCTGGTTCAGAAATCTCTTGAACCTGGACGAATCTTAAGCCCGGCAAAGCATCGGCTGCTATCGCCGCTAATATCAAGGAAGGTTTGCCCATGCAATTCAGGTTAGACAAAAACCCTGCCAACACCTGTTTCCGCCACGCAGAACCAAGATGGCTTTAGAAGAAGAACAAAATGAACTCGATGCTCAACCTACCGCTGGCTCAACCAGTGCTAAACCGCGACGCTCTCGCGCGTGAGGGTGCTGAGCTGTTCGATTTACTCTGGCAGGATCCAGAAACTCGAATTTTGGTTCTGTATAAAGGTAAAACTTTAGTTGCTGATGGCAAACTGGTCCTTTTCAAAACTGACCAGGCAACGGCAGGAAAGTATCGGGTATACCTCGGTAGAACAAACCAGGCGAGTAAAGATATTCCAGCTAACTCACCGATTGTGCTTTCGGTACTCAGTGACAATGCCGCCTTAGCTCTTGAGCCGAATACTGATAACTGGAAAGAGTTGCGTAGGACTGGAGCAGGGCTGGATCCATTTGATGCAACACTATTTACCCAAGCTCTAGCTATTCACAACTGGCATGAAACTCATCAATTTTGTCCAGCCTGCGGCCAAATCACCATCATGCGGCAGGGCGGTTGGTCACGCTTTTGCATTTCTGAAGATAGGGAACTCTTTCCACGAACCGATGCCGCTGTAATTGTCAGCATTATTGATAATCAGGACCGCATCCTGCTCGGTTCACAAGGAAGTTGGCAAGAAAATCGTTGGTCGGTGCTGGCTGGATTTGTCGAAGCGGCCGAATCTTTGGAAGCTGCAGTCAGAAGAGAAATGTTTGAAGAATCTGGCCTGGTAGTTTCTGATCCGGTTTATCTCGGCTCTCAGGCATGGCCATATCCTTACTCACTCATGTTGGCTTTTACCGCAAAGGTCGATGGCAGCAATCAGGCCGAAGACATTGTTGCTGATGGAGTTGAAATAGCAAAACTACGTTGGTTCAGCCGCGAAGAGTTAATCCAAGAGGCGAAACATATTCATCTGCCAAGTCGTATTTCTATTGCACGTGCCTTGATTGACCGTTGGCTTGGTCAATCTATTCAGACCCTAACCGAACTAGAAAGCAACTAGAAATGGCTCTCGAACCGGAGGAGATTCTTCAAGCATTAGACCCAGAGCAAGCGGAAGCTGCCTCGTCACTACTTGGACCAACTGTTATCTTGGCGGGAGCAGGAACTGGTAAGACCAGAACAATTACTCATCGCATTGCCTATGGAATTGTTCGTGGAGACTTTAGCGAAAATCGAGTTTTGGCATTGACCTATACCAATAGGGCAGCAGGTGAGTTACGGGCGAGACTTAGATCTCTTGGAGTTGCTTCGGCAAATGCAAAAACTTTTCACTCGGCAGCCCTGGCCCAGCTCGAATACTTTTTTCGCACCCTCTACGGCATCCAACCGTTTCGTGTTCAGGAATCAAAAGCTAAAACATTGCTGCAGGCAGCAAATAGCCTGAAGATTTCTTTAGACCCAAATGCACTCAGGGATTTAGCTGCTGAAATTGAATGGCGCAAGTATTCACTGTTGAGCCTTGAAGAATACGCAGAGAAACTAAAAGATCGAAGCGTGCCGCAATCGCTTTCGGCCAATCGACTACTTGATCTGCACAAGGCCTATGACGAAGCAAACCTCAAAGAGAAAAAGATGGACTGGGAAGATGTCATCCTGCTCTGCACTGGAATGCTTCGGGCTGAGCCACGAGCACTAGCCCAGGTGCAACAGCAGTATCGGTTCTTTACCGTGGATGAGTATCAGGATATCTCGCCACTTCAACAGGACCTGCTTGATACCTGGCTAGGGGACCGGAGCGATATCTGTGTAGTCGGTGACCCAAATCAAACCATCTACTCATTCACCGGAGCAAGTTCCACCTACCTCGAAAACTTTGCCTCAAGGTATCCGCAAGCGAATGTCATTCAACTAAATAGAAACTATCGATCCAACCCAGAGATCATTCGGGTGGCCAATCGTGCCAGAGTGCACCAGCACCTTGAGCCGCTTGAAGCACATCGGCAAAGCGGCCAGCCACCCCAGGTTATTGCATTTGCCAATAAGCAAGAAGAGGCCAGTTGGGTAGCAAAGCGAATCAAAGACCAACTTTCGGCCGGGATAAAGGCAAGTCAAATCGCGGTGCTGTATCGCATCAACGGTCAGTCAGAACCTATCGAGAAGGCGCTAGGTGATTTAGGAATCGATTTTCAAGTTCGCGGTGGCCAGCGTTACTACAATCGGTCCGATGTAATGAGCGCAATTAGATTAGTACGCGCTGAAGCTAGCTCGCCAAGTAATAAACCACTTTATGAATCGGTCACTGCTTTGGTTAGATCCCTTGGTTGGCAGAGCGTTAGACCCGAAGAGTCTGGAGCAAAGCTTGAGTCTTGGGAAGCACTTAATCACTTTGTTGAAATTGCAGAAGAGCTCGGCCCAAATGCCACAATCCAGGATTTTGCCAACGAGCTTGAAGAGCGTCAGCGTTCACAGCACGAGCCGGTGCGAGAGTCAATTACTCTGAGCACCATTCACGCAGCCAAGGGGCTTGAATTCCAGTCGGTTTTTATCATTGGCGCAACTGAAGGCTACTTGCCAATCAGCTATGCCAAAAAGGACAATGAACTGGTTGAAGAACAACGGCTTTTCTACGTGGCTATAACCAGAGCCAAAGACAATCTCCAGCTATCTTGGCCAAAAAGTGATTCTGAAACTGGTAGAGAAAATAGCATCAGTCGCTTTGCTGAGTATTTTCAGTAGTCAATTGGCAACTGCATAATTTGTGTTTTGCATAATTTAGTCGTTTGATATTCCCGCTTGCATAATCAATTTTGTAACCGAGCAGAGCATCTGACGCTCCTGCTCCTGAATACTCAAATCCCGCCTGCTCATCTAATCTTCTAAGAATGCTGCGGCAGGCTAGTCCGGAACAACTGAGCAGGGCTGCTGCATCGTCCCTTACTCTTGGCAAACCTAGAAGCTGGGTTGCAATTACCGGCCAATTTGTTTCAACATCCACCTTTTCTTCCTGCATGCAATTTAGGCAGGCAGTTTGTCCTGGAATTACAACCGGTGAGATTATTGCATGGTTGATGTCAAAGGTTATTCCGAGGTGTGAAACATCGCGCGAAAGCCATCTGGAATAGGTTCTTGGATTCATTGCTAAATGGCCAACAACTACTGCAAATGAAATCCGTGTTTTGGGATCGGGCCTAATCGATAGGTCAACCAAACGGTTAGCTACATTTGGTAGCGATAACTCAGCGAGAAGCTCTTTGGCGACTTTGATACGTGGTTGACCCAGGAAAGATTTAGGATAGCCGAGCTCCCCCAAATCGGTGCGCAACACCAGACCTTGGTCATGGGTTAGCACCTTGCCTACTCCGGCAGAAAGTAATGCTTTGCAAAGCAGCAGACCGGATTTATCGAGCTGATCAATATGCACTGTTGTCAACCAGCGTTCTGCGAGCACCATCTCACCGTTCACTTTGTAGTCCAAGCCAGCTCTAGCGATTTCGGCAAAGGCAATTTCCTGCCAAGGACCAAAAACCGGTTTGTCTTCTTTCTGGAGCATAGGTGCCAATCGGGCTATTAGGTTCTTTGTTTCACCTGGAGCGGCACCAACGGTTTGATCTACAACTTCCTCGTGACCTACCAATATGCCGCTATAAAGTGAAGCGACTATTTTTTGCTGAGCAACAGTTAGATCTTCTAATTCAATTTTGTTTTCTGCCAGCCCTATTTGAAGTGAACTTGGAGATGACCAGATTGCTGGTTGAGCCTGATTGATTCTTTGCAACACGAAGGTATTCTCAGGCAAAACACTTTTTCTTGTCCTGAGTTCTACACATCTCCCAGTAAGTCACGAAGTGCTTGATCCATGGCATCGCCGATACCTAAATCGTTTTTCACCTTCGCTACAAATTTCTCTGGGTTCTCTATGTCGCTCGCTGTTGGAAGAAAGTCCGGGTGATCCCAGAGCGAATCTCGTTTTTCATTTCCAACGGCTTGTCCGATTTGCAACCAAAGCGCAGATGCTTCGCGCATACGCTTTGGATGAAGATCAAGCCCTACTAGTGCCTGGAAAGTTCTTTCGGCCGGGCCGCCAGTTACTCTTCTGCGTCTCACTGCCTCGCGAATAGCTTCGCCCCGAGGCAATCTTTTAGCCGCGGTAATTGTGACTGCATCGACCCAACCTTCAATCAAAGCAAGGTTTGTCTCGATGATATCCAGAGCAGTTTGTTGGCTGGCTGATCTTGGCGATAAGAAAGCACCAGATTCCAAAGCAGCCTGTAACTCTTGTGGATTGCTCGGATCGAAATCTTCGCTTATTTCTTCCATACGGGATGTATCGACTGTAATCCCTGCGGCATATTCACGAATCTGAGCGACAACTTTTTCTCTCAGCCAGCGAGAGTGCTTGAAGAGTCTCACGTGAGCGAGTTCTCTCAACGCGAGATAAATATATGCTTGGTCCTCATCGGCTCCCAGGTCCAAAGACTTTATGAATTCATCTAAGTTTTGAATAACAAAAGCTGGCCGCTGTTCGATGTATATGGGCAAACCTATTTCTGTTCCGGTGATTGCTTCTTTTGAAAGAAGCCCAAGGGCTTGACCGAGTTGCATTGCAAACATCATTGCTCCAGCGGAACGCATGATGTTGCTGGCACCTTTTAGGCTTTCGGAGAATTCTTCTGGCAGTTGACTTTGAATGGCTTCGCTCAGGCTTCTGTTCATTCGATCTGCAACTGGCTCAGCTAAAGCTCTAAAAAGCGGTAGCGCATCATCTACCCACAGAGCTCGAGATAGCAGTTTTGGCTCAATAGCAATCTCAGCAATATCGGTTGCTTCATTTAGCCAGAGGTTTGCTATTCCAAGTGTGTCTAGAAGTTTTTTCTTTTCAGCTTCGGTGAGTGCTTTTGACCCAACCTTGGAAATTTCTTTGGCCCTAGCACCTGCAGCCGCCCAGTTAACTCCTGATCCATCTTCAGGTGGGGTAGGTAATAGAAAAGCGCCTTGAATGTTTTCAAAAAGTTTCCGCAAAGATTCCGGCGAGCCATCGAACCCGCCAGCCGCAGCTAACGCCTCAGGGTCAAAGCCCTGCTTCAGCATCTCCTCCCAAATCTTTCTCAGATCGTCGGGATCAGGCTGCGCACCGTCTTTGGGGTCAAAATCATTCATCGCTACATTAACGCTAAGACCTAAGCAGGCTTCAGGGGAAGATTCCTACCCGTGTTCGCCAATAGCGTGGATGACACGTAAGGCCTTGTCGTCTGGCTAACTTAGGCTGTTAGAGATGAAATCATTCAGTAAGTTGCGCGAAAATCCTAAGCGACTGGGGTTAGTTAAGAAAGTTGCCGGTTACGGAAGCCTCGTTGCAATAAGTGCGGCTTTGATTTTTGCTCCATCACCTTTTTTGGTTGAGCACCCTGGTCCGGTATACAACGTTCTTTCGACTATAAATGGGCAGCCAGTAATTTCAATCAAAGATGCAACTACCTATCCCACCGAGGGGGAACTAGATCTACTTACAGTTAGCATCAAAGGCGACCCTGTGCGTGGGGCTAGTTGGGTCAGCATTATTGAATCTTTTTTTAGTGAAGGTTATGAGCTAATCCCAATCGCTGAGTACTATCCTCCTGGAGTTGACTTTGATGAGATAGATCAGCAAGCCGACATCATGATGCTGGATTCCCAAGCTACAGCTAAGGGGGCTGCCCTTCGTGAATTGGGTTACGAAATAAAGAGCAGCGTAAAAGTTAGTGTCGTGCAGAGCACAGGGGCTGCCGCTGGCATCCTCAGAGCTGGTGACACTTTGTTAACTGTTGATGGCGAAATTGCTACAGGCATTGATCAAGTTCGTGCCCAAGTAGCAGCCAGCAAGGGGAAAAGACCAGTAGTTCTCGAGGTGCTTAGAAAAGACACCGAGAAAGTTTTCGAGATTACGCCGCGGTTTGTTGATGGAAGCTGGCGTTTGGGAATATTCGTAGCTTCCGTTCCAGAAATACCTCTGGATATCGAC
>RHAS01000003.1 GCA_010028615.1 Actinomycetota bacterium | reverse complement strand
TGGGGAATTCATGTTTGGTACGAACCATCAGTAGGTGGAGCAGTGACCGCAACAACTTGGGCTAAACCAAAGAGCCCAATATCATCAAGGCCCGATAGTTGGGGAATCTCATTCAGCATCCCGCTGTCGCAGTTCAGCACTAAGTTGCCTTTTATTATTCACAAGGGTGATTTAAAAGACCCGAGTTCAGTAAATCAATTTATTGACCTTGAAAAAGTAGGACATGAAGTTTGGATTGAATCTGGCAAAGCCGATGCCGATGGAAATGTTCTAATTTCTAAACCGCAACTAAATGGCATTGAGACCACCGCTGAAGAGCTAACAGCAGCTGAAGCAGAATCACTAGCCAGTGACTCACCGAGAAGTTCCTTTGCTTCTGACTCAATTTATTTTGTTATGACGGACCGCTATAAAAACGGTGATCCGACCAATGACACCGGCGGGACAAACAGTTCAAACCGTTCTATCAGCGGCTTTGACGCTGCAGATCCGGCCTGGTCGCACGGCGGCGACCTAGCCGGACTTTCAGATGGTTGTAGCCGCACCGACGGTCTCGGAGATGGCCTACCTAGGCTTAAGCGCCTTGGTTTCACGGCAGTTTGGATTACTCCCCCATTCAAGCAAAACTTTGTCCAAGGTGGATCTGCGGCTTACCACGGTTACTGGATTACCGATTTCACCACCATTGATCCGCGTTGGGGAACCAATGCTCAATTTCAGTCTTTCGTTGATTGTGCGCACCGCTTAGGCATAAAGGTAGTTCTGGATATTGTGGTAAACCACACGGGAGATATCATCAATTACCGAGACGGTTGGTACGGCTTTAGAAATTCCTCCAGTTCCGCGGCGCAAATTCCAAGCTGGGCTACCAATTTGAAATCCCCGAGTTGGCTAAACGACATCAATAACTATCACAATCAGGGGAATGTTAGCGATTGGGGAAACAGCTTCCAAATTCAAAACGGCGATTTCTTTGGACTTGATGACATCAAGACCGAATCGGACACTGTAATAAATGGATTTGCCGAAGTTTACTCAAAGTGGATTAACGACTTCGGTGTCGACGGATTCAGAATTGATACTGCTAAGCATGTTGATAATCAATTCTTCGCAAAATGGTGGCCAAAGATGCTTGAACAGACTAGTGCAAGCATGACTGCCAAAGGTCAAAAGCTATTCGCCTTTGGAGAGTTTTACGATTCAGATATAAACACTCAGGCAAACTACCTACGCAAATATGGATTGCCTTCTTTGCTAGATTTTGCATTCCAAAATAGAGCGCTCTCTTTTGCTTCTGGTGCGACACCTAATAACCTTGCAGATTTATATGCCCTGGATAATCTTTTTGTCGCTAAACAGAAGAGCCCATACGACATGGTGACATTCCTAGGCAACCACGATATGGGAAGAGCTGCACACCTACTAAACCAATCAGGCACAACAAGATCTCAATCGGTATTACTAGCCCACGATCTGATGTTCCTAAGCCGCGGAATTCCGAGCGTTTATTACGGCGATGAAGTTGGAATGATTGGCACAGGTGGCGATAAGTCGGCACGCCAGGATATGTTCCCAACCCAAGTTTCTTGGTGGCGCTCAGAAGATCGTGTATTCGGAAGTGCTATCGGGACCGGGTCTTCTCTTACGCTTTCAACCCCGCTGACAACCAGAATTACTACTCTGAATGCTCTGCGCAAGACTCATCCAGCGCTAGCCAGCGGCTCACAAACCACCAGATTGGTTGAGGGCAATGTCCTCGCCTTGAGTAGATTCGACAAGAACACCAGAACTGAGTATCTGGTTGCCTTCAACAGCGGCAGCTCATCTAGAGCTGTGAAGCTTTCTACCTCAACTCCAAGTTCCAGCTGGCAAAACCTCCTTGGCAGTGGCAGCCTAACGAGCTCAGTATCCGGTGAGATTTCAGTCACCGTTCCAGCCAGATCGACTCTGGTATACAAAGCAGTCAGCCCAATTCCGCTTGCTGACAGCCTTGAGACGGTTAGCCTAAATACTGCTATGGATTCAGCCAGCAAGACCGTGAACCTTTCCGCTGGAGTGACCGGCATTGACCTTGGAACTGTCACTTTTGCCGTCAAGGAAAACAATGGTCCTTGGGCTGTGATTGGTAGCGATGATTCCAGAGGCTTCGGCATGACCTGGGACTACCGCAGCCTGGCTGGGACTGGTCCTGCCACTGGCACCAAGTTAAACTTTGTAGCAATTTATAAGAGCAGCAGTGGCAAAATCTCAGTCTCGCCAGTCAAACAAATCGTAACTCCCTAATCGGTAGGCGATAATTGGCTGGTGGCCAACAATTCGCAATTTGAAAAACGTAAGTTAGTGCTGCCTGTCTACTTACCGTCATTTCTTTTTTCAACTGCAGAATTTGGCATTATTCCAAGCATTCCGGTAACGGCAATCATGCTAGGTGCGGATTTAGCTACCGCAGGTTTTATTACCGGCTTGATGATGATTGGGCGTCTCGTTGCCGATCTACCTGCAGCAAAATTAGTCGACTGGCTTGGAGAGCAGCGAGCTATGGTCTTTGCCAGCCTAAGCGCAGCATTAGGGATTTTGGCAAGTTTATTTGCCAGCAATTTGTTTATGTTGGGCACCGGAGTTTTTCTAGTTGGTGCTGCGGCAGCAGTTTTTGGTCTTGCAAGATTAGCCTGGATGACCGAACACGTTCCGATCGCAGTTAGAGCAAGAGCACTTTCAATTCTCGGCGGCATGTTTCGCGCCGGGTCTTTTGCCGGACCTGCAATCGGCGCGCTGGTAATTCTTAATTTTTCTGTTCAGGCCGTTTATTATTTGCCGCTCGTGCTCTGTGGTCTGGCTGCCATTATTTTGTTGCTTGCAAAATCAGAACCTGACCTGGTCAAATCAGCCACCTCGCTAAGGCAGACTTTATCCGTTGCAAAACGTGAAGGTAAGAAGCTGGCCACTTTAGGAGTGGCATCGTCAATTCTTTCTGCTCTGCGCGGAACCCGTATGGTTGGTTTGCCACTTGTGGCCGTTGCTTTGGAAATTCCAGCAGATCAAGCTTCGCTTTTTATTGGATTTGCTGGAGCGCTTGATTTTGCGATGTTCTATTTGAGCGGCCAGATAATGGACAGATTCGGTAGAGCCTTTGCGGCAGTGCCAACCCTAGTTGGCCTTGGCCTCACTCATCTACTTGTTGGAATAGCAACCGACTCTGGAACTTTTCTGCTTCTAGCACTGTTGATGTCCGTGGCCAACGGATTCGGTAGCGGTGTGATCATGGTGCTCGGAGCAGATTTAGCCCCCAAAGATAAGCGCAACGAATTTTTGGCAAGTTACCGTTTACTGGTTGACTTTGGCGATGCGGCAGCGCCACCGGTTCTTGCGGCTTTGATTACACCTATTGGGCTTACCTGGGCTATGGCCAGCTTTGGTTTCCTTGGTTTCATAGGGGCGGGACTGATGCTGAAATTTATCCCAATATATGCTGTGAAACCTGAACGCAATCGATAACTGTAAGCGTTTACCTACTTTCTCTAAATAGACTTGTCTAACTATGCAGAAAATAAAGCGGACTCTTGCAATTGTTGCCTCTCTGGCCATTTTTGGTCTTACTTTCACTTCAATCTCAGGAAGTAGTGCCGAGGCTGAAGCCCCCAGCTACGATCTGGTAGTGCACGCACGTGGCACTTTGCCAAAATCAGCCAAGGTAACTGTTGCTCTAGCCTCCTCACCTGACACCGTTGTAGCTAGTTCGAGAGCGGTAGCAAAAGATTCATACGGCTGGTTTGGAGTAGTAAAAGTTCCTGCCAATGCTGGTGACATTGTGGTCAGCGCCACGGGAGTGACCAAGTCAAACACCAGTATTAACCCAATATCTTTTCCGGAAATCTGGTTAGACAGCACTGGAACTCCCTACGATTCCAGGCTCAAAGCTGCTAAAAACATTCGTTTCAAACTTTTTGCAAATCCAAATTCAAGAAAAGATCGTGCCATCGAAGTTTCTGCAAATGGACAAGTTTATCGAGCTGACTTTGATAAAAACATGCTAGCTGTTGTTCCGGTACCGGCTGATCTAAGCAAAGTGACCATTAAGGTCTTGATGCAAGTCGCTGGAATGTATATCCAAACCAGCTTGAACATCGAAGCAGATGTTTCCAGAAATTCTGAGCTGTATCTAAGTGATAACTATGAAGGTGTTCGTTTTGGAAAAGCGCACTCAGAAAGCAAAGTTATTATTCACTATCGAAGAGCTGACAGAAATTACACTGGCTGGACTCTAAATGCCTTATTTGATCAAAGCTTTGGCGGAGCATTAAAGCCGAACACGTGGGCAAAATCTCAACTACCTGATTCAAAAACTCCAGATAGTTGGGGTGTAACTTTTACCGTGCCAATTACTTCAAGCACAAAAATGTTCCCTTTCATCCTGCACAAGGGTAACCTTGCAGATCCAGTTGATAAAGACCAGGTAGTTGATGTCTTTGCAACCGGCGGTGAAGTTTGGATTGAATCTGGACGGGTAGATAGCGCGGGCAAGATTGTTGTAACCTCTCCCGTTGCTCAGATTGACGCTGATCAAGTTCAACCGAGCATGGCGGAGGCTGAAGCACTAGTCGGAACTTCTGCGAGATCATCTTTAGCTGGTGACAGCATCTACTTCGTTATGTTTGACCGTTACAAAAACGGTGACACGAACAACGACAAGGGTGGCCTGGTCGGAGATGTCAACGTGACTGGTTATCTACCAACCGACATCGCCTACTCACACGGTGGAGACCTAAAAGGTCTTGCCGATGGATGTAGTAAAACAGACGGTTCCGGCGATGGAATTCCAAGAATTAAGCGAATGGGATTTGGTGCAGTTTGGATTAGCCCACCATTTGTCCAAAACTTTGTGCAAAGTGGCAGCAGCGCTTACCACGGCTATTTTGCTACCGATTTCACGCAGGTAGACCCTCGCTGGGGCACCATGGCCGATTTCAAGACTGTGGCCGATTGTGCTCATCGCCTTGGTATGAAAGTGATTTTGGATATTATCGTCAACCACACCGGCGATGTCATCACCTACTCAAATTCCCGCCCATTCAATGGACAAGTAAACGAATCTGCATACATCCCAGCAGGAATGGAGAACATCAAAGCTCCTGCGTTCCTAAATAACATCAACAATTACCACAACATGGGAGCCATCAACAGTTGGAGCAACAAACTGGCTTACCAAAAAGGTGACTTCGGCGGGTTGGACGATCTAAACACAGAGAGACCAGAGGTAATTGAAGGTTGGGCAGATCTTTACGCGATGTGGGTTAACGACTACGGCGTAGATGGTTTCCGTATTGACACCGCTAAACACGTTGATGATGAGTTTTTCAACAAGTGGTGGAAGCTGATGGAAGAGAAGACCGCGGAGACTATGGCAAGCCGTGGACAAAAGCTCTTCGCCTTCGGTGAATACTACGATGGATCAATTGCAACACTGTCTTCATATATTCACAAACAAGGATTGCCATCGGTTTTAGATTTCGCATTCCAGCCAGCAGCTATCAGCTTTGCTCAAGGCGATCTTGCTGAAAGTTTGGCAAACGTGTTTAGACAAGACAACAGCTACATCACCGCCACAAAGAGTCCATATGATCTAGTGAACTTCCTTGGAAATCACGACATGGGTAGAGCAGCCTATTTACTTCGTGGCGGAGTTAGCCCTGCCAACTTTGGAAAATCAGTTTTATTAGCGCACGATGTGATGTTCCTAACTCGTGGTATTCCCAAGGTTTATTACGGTGACGAGGTCGGCATGATTGGTTCGGGTGGCGATAAAGCTTCGCGCCAAGACATGTTCTCGACTATGGTTCGAATTTGGAAAGAAGAAGATAGGGTCTGGGGAGATCCGATTGGTATTCGCAGTTCGCTAAATCTGGTGACACCGCTTAGTACAAGGTTGACGACTCTGAATAAGTTACGAAAAGACCATCCGGCACTTGCTAGTGGTCCACAAATTCTTCGTAAGCAATCCGGAACCGTGATGCTGAACAGCAAAATTGACACCGCAAACCGCATTGAATACTTGGTGGCCTTCAACAGCTCAACCAAACCGAAGACAATAACGGCTCAAATTGCAACTAAATCGGCAACCTTCACTACCCTGCTTGGAACATCTAGCAAAGTTACTAGCACATCTGGAGGAAGCGTTACCATTACAGTTCCTGCCTACTCAACCTTGGTGCTCAAAGCGAATAAGTCATACCCGGCTGTTAGCTCATCACCGAAGATCTACCTGAGCGCTTCAGGCTCGGCTATGGGTGAAACAATTTCCATGAATGCCGCAATCCGTGGCTACGACCCAGGATCTGTGACTTTCATAGCCAAGGTAAACGACGGAGATTGGGAAAGAGTTGGTACCGACGATGCAGCCGACTACGGAATGAACTGGTATTACAACCAGGGCCGCGAAGTGAAGATCCAGCCAACAGACAATGTTTATCTGGTTGCGATCTATAAAAACAGCTCCGGTGGCATCTCCATTTCCAAGTCCGTGAAAGTGAAGTTGCAGTAATCACCTGGCCAGAGCAACTTGGCAAAGTTCGGCACTCAGTTCAATAATCGGCAGGGGTGATCGCCATATCCCGCAGCCGACTAACTTCAGCGTTGGGCCAGGCAGTATTTCTGCGTAAGTTAGCCGAAGGCCCTCAATTCGTGTTGCGAACTGTTCTTGCATAACTGTCACTTCCTTTGAGACATCTGCTTTGCCATCCCAGAGGGTCAAACTAGCCGTCGTTAGCTGTTCAAGATAATCCTTTAGGTTTCGAGCAAAGAAATATTGATGCAGTGCCGAGGAAAGCACCAAGATCACTGAAACAGTTATTGCAATCAAAGTTGAAAACCATATCAGACTAGATCCACCGTCTTTGCATAGCTTATTCACCGACAACCCCAAATGCGCTTGCTCGAAGAGTCCCGGCATAAAGCGATAACTGAATGTGAAAAGGCCTAGTCAAGCAATCCGGACTACAAACAACGTCAATGGCAACATCTAGGTCCTGAAAATCTCTGCTTTCGCCTAAATGCCTCCGAGTAGTTTCCAAAAGTGTTTCACTTTGGTGGGTTAGGTAATCTCTGAGGCTATTCCGAGCGACCAGTTCTAACTCAATGGCATTGGATTGCAACTGGAACAGTTGCAGACCGAAAGTAAGTATCAGACCGAAAGCTACAGTGACAAAACCTATAGTTTCCAGAATTGCATTTCCCGATTCAGAATTTAGCCGACTAAATCTCACAACTTGCCTTACCTGAAGCGGAAAAATCTATTGGCCATGGCCAAGCCCAAATTTGGAAGGTGCCTTCTTTTCTTGCTAAATAAAAACATCCTTGGTCATCAAAAACCTTCGAAATTGTAACGTCTGGGGCTATGCGGTTTACGTATTCGGTGACCTCAGCTTCCGTTACATCTGCTAAAGCTGCATATCTGGCAAGCTCATAACTTTGCTGCTCTAGGGCCTGTATTGAAAAAGCTAACCCAAAGAGCCCCTGAAGGGTTAGCACCATTATTGTTGCCGGAATAACTACAACAATGAACTCAAGAACAGCAGATCCGTTTTCACGTTTCGACTTAGATAACGACGACTTTAGAAACTGCATTGTTAAAAATGGTCTTTAGTGCAGGGCCAGCAACCGCCCACAGGAGTACAACTAAGCCAGCTGTCATTAGAGTCACAAGCACCCAACCTGGTACATCTCCAGAATCGCTTTTCAATCGGTTTTGCAGTTTCATATTTCTCCTTATTCTTTGACTAAAAACTTTGCTGAATTATGACAACACTTGGGTATAGCGCGAAAATGACTGTAATCGGCAGGATGATAAAGACCAGCGGAATCATCATTTTGGTTTCGCTCTTGGCGGCCTTATCCAAGAGTTCTGATCGCAATTGTGTTGATGCAGAATGCATGAACTCTGCCAGCTGGTCTGCAAGCAGGCTCCCGTTGAGTGAGGCCATTGATAACTTAGTCGCTAGCTCCCGAATGCAAGGATGCTTAGATTTCTGGGAGAGATTCTCAAGTTCGAGCTGAACAATGCCACCGAAATCCACATTTTGAATTACAGCCCTAAATTCAGCGGATACCTGCCCTGAAGTCTTGGAAAGGGTAATTCGTAATGCCTGTTCTAAGTTGTGGCCAGCACTTATAAGAAACCAAAGAACACTGCAGAATTCGGGAATCTCCATCAGAAGAGATACTTCGTTCGATCTCGCAAAACGCGGAATTCGAGGCGAGAGCCTCTCCCGCTTTGCTATTTTTCCAAGCAAAGCAATTCTTGGCATCTCGGTCATGAGTCCAATTCCAGAAGCCACCGCGAGTGCTGAAAATACCAGTGCCAATTCAGTCATGAAGACACCAAAATTCTCTTGCGCTCAGGCAATCTAGCCAAAGTTCTCACAAGGCGAAAGGCAAATAACGAAGCAACCAAGCCAAAAAGCAAAATAATCAGGCCTACCTGCGAGTTGAATGCAGCGGCTGTCTCTGAGCGTGAACCAAGCAAAACTAGAATCAACCAAGGAGCAAAGACCGCCAAACGCGCGGAAGAAATTACCCAACTCTGCTTTACGTTTATCTCTTCCCAGTTGCTATTTTCAAGTCGAAGTTGACTGGCTTGAGCTTTTAAGCCTGGCAGAAAACCGTTTCCTCCCATGGCAACCGCCATTCTGGTTATTTCAACAAAACGATCAGCAATCGGAGTTGCTAGCCTGGCCTTCAAGTTGATTAGGCTGGCATCCAGATCCAGCCCAGAATTCAAATCTCTTTCGAGCTCGAGAAAGGCCCAACCGGTCGAAATAGGTGCATGGCGAGCGCAGTCTAGAAGTGCTTCTTGGAAACTAGCGCCAGCCCAGATTGATGAATGGATGGCATCCAAGTAGTTTGGCCAACTCATCTGCTGCCGAAGATTATTCCTGGCAATTCGATTTCTAATGCTGTCCCCAAATTGAACAACTAAGCAGAGGTAGCAAGCTAAAGCAATCGTTATAGATGTGGTTATTGTCGCGACAAAACCAATTACCAAAACTGATCCGATAACTGCTAGAGCAATAAACGATGGTGCCGTCAGATTATTGACACCTGCTCGATTTAGTACTGTTTCAATTCTTGAAATCAAAGCGGTACCTCTTGCCAACTGACTTGATTGTTCTCCCTGTTTGCCTTGAGAACCTGGGTGATGCGTCGGTCAGGTGTTGCCTCACAGTGCACAACCAAATCTATGGATCGGTTCACCGTTTCATCAACAAATTGGGCCGGGATGTTCTCCCCTGCTAGTAGAGGCAACAGCTTAAGTTTTTGCAGCGCTTCCCAAGCGGAATTGGCATGAATAGTGCACATCCCAGAAATCCCTGAGTTCAGAGCTATTAAAAGATCTAAAGCTTCTGCCTGCCTGACTTCACCTATGACAAGCCGTGTAGGACGCATCCGAAGCGCTTCACGCACCAGGCGTCGCAAACTTATTTCGCCAATCCCCTCCAAGTTCGACTGTCTTGCCTGCATGGCAACCCAGTCGGCGTAATTTGTTCGTATTTCAAAAGTTTCTTCAATTGTGATTAAACGCTCGCGCTTAGCTCCACAATCAAGTAACGCGCAAAGAACTGTGGTTTTACCGGCTTGAGTTGCACCAGAAATCAGCATATTTTTGCCAGCCAAAAATTGATTGGCAAGATAATCGGCAAGGTCGGGCGACAGTGCTCCTAGCTGCACCAGATGCTCAAGTGAGTAAACCTTACTTGGGAACTTGCGAATGTTTACCGCCCAGTGTTTTCTGGTTATTTCTGGGATAACTACATGCAATCGCGATCCATCAGTTAGTGTTGCATCGACAAATGGTTCTGACTTGTCTAAACGTCGACCCGAATCTCTGAGCATACGTTCAACAATTTGACGCACCTCAATCTCGCTCAACACAATTTCGGTGGGTTTTGTCACACCATTTTCAGAAATGAAAACTGAATCTGGCGAATTTATCCAAATCTCTTCAATTGCTGGATTACCAATCAGAGGTTCAAGCGCACCCAGTCCTAGAATTTGAGCTTTGACTTGATTCGACAGTTCGTTAGTGACCGAATTTGCAGGCAGTAAATTGCTTTCATAACTTTCGTCGATGGCCACCTGGATTGCTTGATCCACATCGGGGGAACCTTTGACCAATAGCTGTCTTGCTCGGGAGCTAATTTGGGCAAGGGAACTCATGGCGAAATCGTGCCAAAAGCTGGACTATTTTGCTTTGGTTTTCCACAAGACGAAATTTTGCCCTAGACTTATAAGGCCAGCGGGAGTGGCGAAATTGGCAGACGCACTAGATTTAGGTTCTAGCGCCTATGGCGTGTGGGTTCAAGTCCCACCTTCCGCACCAGTTCGCATTGAAGCTAATTGCTTCAGACTAGGTGAATTACCTGGAGCGAATCATCTAGTTTTGACAATTGCTCAGCCACTAGTCTACGGTGGCACATTTCTGGAAGAGCTTCACTGCACAAAAGCACTCTGTTTCGAAACTTGCTTGAGTCGATATTTTTGAAAACTTCACGTCTCTCCAACAGGTCCAGATAATCTCGCTCATACTGGAGCCAAGACAACCTGCCTTTGCGATAACTCTCCAGCAACTCTTTGCTAGGTGCTAAGTTTTCTTGTATTTCGTAATCTAAATTCAAGATGTTTTGAAGAAAAAATTCCAAATCCGCTTCTTTCGCAAATCCAGACAACTGTGAATTTCTGTTCAAGCGAATATCTATAAGACCCTTCGCTCCGGACGACTCGAGTAGTTCAAAGAAATTTGCTGCGGATTTTCCGGCGAAACCAATAGTAAATAGCTTAGATTCTGGCATTCACAAAAGTCTATCTATAGAAATTTATACTGCATCTAGGAAACTAGGTCGTTTATAAGCTATGGCTTTCTCTTGCTTTTCAAAAGCCTCTCGAATTCTATCTAACTCGTTTTGAAAAAGATCTTCCTCGTCAAGCTTGGAGATTTTTAGCAGCCTTGAAATGGATTGCTGATGGGTTTCCGAAGAGCCATCAGAAAGAATGTGAGTAATTGAATAACCTCTTTCAACTAAAGCTTCAGCGATTAGGAGGGTTCGGTGACAATCTAAAGGATCCTTTTCAGAGCACATTAATGAGATATTCGATTCTTGTAATTGCCTCGTAATTTGATCCAGAGATTCGCTAAACTTCGGATTTTCTTTCATACGACTATAAACTACCTGGTTATCGACGTAATCACTTTCTCGATTTGACCTGCCTCCTAGAGTTTCGCCTGCGAAGACGTATTGAATCTCAGCTGCACCAAGCGTTCTGGAGAGCGTGTCTTTGTTGTATTGAGGTTGAAACTTGCTAAAGGGCGTAGTTCGAACATCATAGAGCGTTGCTACACCATACGACTTAAGGTACTTAACAAAGCTTTCAATAGGTAACGTCGAATGTCCTATTGTATAAATTTCAGAAGATTTTGTCATCCATGTTCTCCCGGCAGAATTACTCCTGCTATTAACTTATAGTAGAAGCCTTTGAACTGCTCACCAAGGCTTACTGTTACCAAGCATTCGCCTATCGATAGCGTTTTCCCATGAAGCTGATTCAAAAAACGCCCTTCTTGAAAAATGTCAGTGACTGGAAACGCATACTCTTTCCCAGAAAACTCAAAAGCGCCTCGTAGTTGGTTTTTACCAGTAACGCTTTCCACGGTAGTCAAATTTAGGTTTTTTACTTTTATCAATCTAAGCGAATCGTTGTGATTTGATATTAGGTCAGCTTCCAATCTATTGTTCATGTAATTGGAGGATGAGCTGGATGATTCCCAAAGATCATGACGAGAGTCAAGGTACTGCTGTGCAGATTCGTAATCTAAACGATTTATTTTCTGCAATGGAACTACAGGATTGATAAGCCAGTTTTCCTGCTGATGCTGATGGGGATTGTGATGCAGGAGACCTAGATTAATGATGTCCAAAGGTGCCGGCTGTGATCCATCTGAGTAACGACAATTTGATGCTGGAATCTCTCCCGTTTCACTCGTTGAAATAGGTCTCACCCATTTCGGATCGACGAGGTTATCTAGCCTTTTTCCTGCTAAGCATCTACCACCAAGTTTTCTGGAGTTTGCGAAACAAACCATCGTTATGACATGCATAGACTTCCCTAGATCAGACTAAAAGAGAGCATAGACCCAACTACTGACACTGTCCACCAAATCTATACCGTTGGGTCCATCGTCTGTTTTACTTTAAGTTCAAAACAGCTTCGAGTGCTGCCCCAGCATCAATAATTCCAGCCCCACAAAAACCTGTTTCATAAGGAGTACCATCGGTTAATTCAACAGT
The DNA here is from genome assembly GCA_010028615.1 of Actinomycetota bacterium. Taxonomy (GTDB): domain Bacteria; phylum Actinomycetota; class Actinomycetes; order Actinomycetales; family Microbacteriaceae; genus Rhodoluna. Next base: position 3,078 of record RHAS01000003.1, on the reverse strand, counting down.
GGTTCGTAGATCCTGACAGGTGCTGCCTGGTGCAAAAGATTTAGCGGTAGTGCGAAGAATGTCCCAGGCTTGATCTTCGGTCAGGTTAGGTTTTACCGAGTACATTAGTGCCAGAACGCCTGCTGCAATTGGCGAAGCCATTGAAGTGCCTACTTCACTGGCATAGGTTGGGTCGCTAGCTGTTCTGGCACCTGAATTCCAGGTTGAGAGTATGCCACCGTCAGCTGGCAAATTACTATCCGCCCATTCGTCACCACCGGGGGCAGAAATGTCGACACCTATGTAAGCGCTATACCTTGCGTCAAAGTAGGAGTGATTACTATAGGTGGTCCTATCACCGTAGTATCCAGTGGCACCGATAGTTATATTTCCAGTGCAGTTACCTGGATAAGACTCTCTTGCATTCTTGTCGTCATTTCCAGCCGAAGTCACAATGGTTACGTTTCGAAGCTTAGAAGCATCAATAGCCAACTGTGTTGGCGAAGATTTGCTGCAGGTGCTGAAAACCTTAGAGCCAATTGAAAGATTGATAACCTTGGCAACATTCTGGTTAGTTGGAACTCCGCTAATTGGAACACCTATTGCCCAGTTAATGCCGGCAGCGATGTCAGATTCACTGCCACCGTTTACCCCAAGCACACGAATAGGCGAAATCTTTACCATTGGCGCTACTCCAGTAATTCCAATCGAATTTGCACTGGCTGCGATTATTCCCGCAACGTGGGTTCCATGCCAAGTACTATCGCGTCCTCCGGTGGTGGAGTAATCACCTGGGTCTGTTGGATCGGCATCTCGACCAGGCTGGAAATCCCTAGCGTTACTATCGGAAAGAATAAAGTCGTAGCCAGCTACTACGTTTTCGTCCAAATCTGGATGTCGGGTAATACCGCTATCTAGAACTGCTACCACAACGCTCGGGTTTCCTTTGGTGATATTCCATGCTGGTTCGATATTTATTCCAAATTCACTAGTTAGATACCACTGCTCACTAAACATCGGATCTTCTGTCTCTGAGACTGGGTTAGAACTTGCACTACCCTTAGCATTTGTTGCGGTAACTACAACCGAATACTTCACTTGAGATTGCAAGCCACTGAGCATACAACTTGTGCCAGAACTAGTGCAGCTTAGGCTAGGGCTATCCGGAGCTGTAGCCAGAACGGTGTAGCTAGTAGCAAGTCCACCTTTTTGTTGAGTGGTTTGGCTTAGCCAAGAAACCGTCGGATTTGCTGAAGTAATCTGACCTGAACTTTGTAAAATCGGGGCTTTAGGCGCAGTTGTTGGCTTGAAACTAACGATGCTCGAGTAACTGCTGACTGCCATTAGCTTGCCGGTGGAATTTTTTGTCACAGCAGCAACCTTAAATTTGGCAAACTCGCCAGCTACTAAATTCTTGGTTACGGTAAGACTCGTGAGCTTACTCTTGGTATTGCTCACTAGGACCTTCCAGGTTTTCGATGCCGCATCATATTGGGAAACCCGATATCCCCAGATAAGCCCCCCGTTAAGTCGGGTAGGTGCTGACCAAGTGAGTCGAATTTTAGGGACCAGTGCTGCAGCAGCACTCCAGGCATCGGTAGCCTGCAAACGACTAGGAGCTGCACTAGCTCGTAAGATTCCTAATTTAGGAGTTGAAATGGTGTTTTTCGAGGTGAGTTGATGATCTAGGTATATGCGCTTTATTCGCGAATCGGCCTTGAGTTTTGCCGCTAGTGCTAGCGCTGTCAGTTCTGATTTTGCCCTCTTGAACCTAACTGACCACATACCCAAACCTAGATCTGCGCTCTGAGAAATTTCCCCCGAAATTGACGAAATGCCAACTAGATCGCCACGCCAATCCTTAGCCGCCACAAAGTCCTGATACTGGATTACTAAACCAACCACCGGTTTATCCGCGTAGCTTTGCTCGCTGAGCACCACTGCCGAACTTGATGAGGATGAGGTCGCAACAGAAAAACTAGCCGTCAGAGAAAAACTGGCTAACAGTACTAAAAACCTTTTGGCTTTCATGCCTGAAACTTTAGCGTCAGGGGCTGATAATTTCCTGAAATTGCTCACAGGCTCTTCTGCATCAGGATAGTCCCGAGCCAACGATTGAACTTGAAGCCCACTTTGCCGAGGTGCCCCTGTCGCTTGAAGCCAAATGCTTCGTGAAGGGCTATCGAAGGATCTGCGCCTTTATCGCTAATAACAGCAACAATCTCTTTGACACCAGACTGCTTAGCCAGCTCAATCAGCTCGGTGAGTAATCGGGTTCCTAGCCGTTTTCCAATTGCTGCTGGGCGGAGATAAATTGTGTCCTCTACGGTTCTGCGATATGCCGCTTTCTGGCGCCAGGGAGCTAGATAGGCAAAGCCTTGCACATGCCCCGCCTGTGTGGCGGCGACAATAAAAGGAAGCCCTAAGTCAGAAAGGTAACTTAGTTTGTCTTTCCAGAACTCAACCGTCGTCTTTTCAATATCAAAGGTAACCACGGAATTGATGACGTAGTAGTTATAGATTTCACAAATCTGAGTAAGATCAGACTCTGTTGCCTTACGCACCGACAGATCATCAATACTTGATTCGACTGGGGCGGGTTTTGCCTTGAGCAATCTAACTAAACGCCAACGAGACTCTGAATCTAATGGCACAACAATGCAACTTTCCTCATAGCTTCCAATCTATCGGCTCTAATCCCATTTCGATTAAGGCTTGATTTGCTCGAGAGAACGGCTTCGATTCGAAGAACCCACGGCTTGCTGAAAGTGGTGACGGGTGGGCTGATTCAATAACCTTTGCTACTTTCAAATTTCTTGCAATCGATTTGGCATGATTTCCCCAAGCCAAAAGAACCAGTGGCTGGCGCTCGGTTAATTTTCTGAGCGCATTTTCCGTGAAGCTAGCCCAACCCAGCCCGGCGTGAGCGCCTGGTCTGTGTTCCATGGTAGTCAGCGAGGTATTCAGAAGCAACACGCCTTTGTCTGCCCATTTAGCTATATCTGCCTCTTTAGAAATCGAAATGTTCATATCACTAGATAGCTCGCGCAAAATGTTTTTGAGAGACTGCGGTTTTGCGTGCCCAACAGGAACAGCGAA